>NZ_CP016312.1:1800000-2035182 GCF_001880325.1 Thermus brockianus | reverse complement strand
AGCGGGGGATGGGGTAGCCCTCGGCCTCCAGGACCGCCCGGGCAATCTCCCGCCTCAAGGCAATGACATCCACAGGAGGCCGCTTGGTGAGCCGGCGCACTGCAGAGAGAATAAAGCTCTGGTCGTCCCCTTGAGCCAAACGAGGCACCACTTGGCTAGCCCTAATCTGGGCCCGGTCCGCCGCTTGGTAGAGGTAAAGCCTCGCCATCCTCTCCGCCACACCACCAAGCCTACGCGCCCGCAACAGTGCGCTCTCCGCAGCGTAAATGTCAATAAGCAGGTCCGCTGCAGCCGCCAGGAGCTCTTCCTCCTCCTCCAACTTTTGCTGGAAACGCATTGCTCCCAGACCAGAGAGCATGAGCGCAAGTTTCTTCAGGTTCTGGACAAGGGCAGCATCCTGGTCCTCCGGCTCCTCAAAGCTCGGAGACATGAGCTCATCCTGGAGCTTGGTGGCCGCCTGAACCAGCGGCAACTCACCTTTCATGGCCCGCCTAAGGAGCATACCCGGGATAAGAAGGCGGTTGATCTCGTTGGTCCCCTCAAAGATGCGGTTGATGCGCGCATCCCGGTAAGCCCGCTCAATGGGGTACTCCTGGGAGTAACCATAGCCCCCATGAATCTGTACTCCCTCGTCCACGGCGTAGGCCAGGACCTCCGAGCCCAGAACCTTGATAATGCTCGCCTCTACCGCGTACTCCTCAATGCCGGCCATTACCGCTTCGGCACCCTTTTTGTCGCCGATGGCCTCATCAATGAGGCCCATCGTGCGGTAAACGGCGCTTTCCCCAGCAAAAGCCCGCGTGGCCATTTCGGCCAGCTTTTCCTGGATCAGGCCAAACTCGGCGATGGGTTTTCCGAACTGGACCCGTTCCTTGGCGTACTTGGCGGAGATTTCCAGGGCTAGCTTAGCGCCCCCAATGGAACCTGCTCCCAGCTTGTAACGCCCGACATTCAAGATGTTAAAGGCAATCTTGTGCCCCTTCCCAATCTCCCCTAGAACATTCTCCACGGGCACCTTGACGTCTTCCAAGATCACCTGTCTGGTGGAGGAGGACTTAATCCCCATCTTCTTCTCTTCGGGGCCCACCTTCACCCCGAAGCCCCGCTCCACGATGAAAGCGGTGAACTTCTCCCCATCCACCTTAGCGAACACGATGAAGACGTCAGCGAAACCGGCGTTGGAGATCCATTGCTTCACACCGTTGAGAACGTAGTACTTCCCATCCTCCGAAAGGGTAGCCCGGGTCTTCCCTGAAAGGGCATCGGAGCCAGCCCCAGGCTCGGTAAGGCAGTAAGCGCCCACCCATTCCCCCGTTACCATCTTGGGCAGATATTTCCGCTTCTGAGTCTCGTTGCCGAAGTAAATGATGGGAAGCATCGCCAAGGTGGTGTGGGCCCCGTGGGTGACAGCAAAACCCCCTAAACCAGCTAGGTTCTCTGCGATCACCGTGGAAACCGTCTTGGGAAGGTCCAAACCCCCATATTCCTCCGGGGTCTCAGCACCCAAAAGACCCAACTCCCCCGCCTTGCGGAGCAGATCCCGGTTCAGCTCCAACTCCCCGTGCTCCAAGCGCTCCAGAAGAGGAAGAACCTCCCGCTCCGCGAAGGTCCGGGTCGTCTTGGCAATCTCGCGGATGGTAGGGTCAAAATCTTCTGGAGTGTAAATCCTTTCCGGCGCCTCCAAAAGCCAACCGCCACCCTTTTGCCAAAGCTTCTTCTCGTGAACCATACTTCCCTCCTTCTACGCTGGGTACACCTCAAAAACCCCGGCAGCCCCCATGCCGCCGCCGATGCACATGGTTACAAGGCCATAACCGCCACCGCGGCGGGACAGCTCGGAAATAAGCTGCGCTGTAAGCTTGGCCCCCGTGGCCCCCAAGGGGTGGCCGAGGGCGATGGCCCCGCCGTTCACGTTGGTCTTCTCTTCAGGCATCCCCAGGTTCCGCATCACGGCCAAAACCTGCGCGGCGAAGGCTTCGTTGAACTCTATGAGGTCAATCTGGTCCAGGGTAAGGCCAGCCCGCTGAAGCGCCTTGGGGACAGCCTTTACCGGTCCAATGCCCATGATATCGGGCTCCACCCCGGCCACGGCGAAGCTGACGAAGCGGGCCAAGGGTTTTAGACCTAAGGCCTCCGCCTTCTCCCGGCTCATGACCACGACCGCCGCTGCCCCATCGGAGTATGGGCTAGCATTCCCAGCGGTCACGGTGCCTCCCTTCTTGAAGGCGGGGCGGAGTTTGGCCAGGGCCTCGAGGGTGGTGTCCGGACGAACAGTTTCGTCCTTCTCCACGACCGTTTCTTCCACCACCTTTTTGGCACCCTGGAAACTCACTTTAGGTACGCGAATCGGCACGATCTCGGTGAACTTCCCCTCCAGCTGGGCTTTAGCCGCCAGCTGGTGGCTTCTATACGCCCACTTGTCCTGATCTTCCCGGGATATGCCAAAGCGCTCCGCTACCCGCTCGGCGGTGTAACCCATACCGATGTACGTGGAGTACGCCTCCGGACTCCACGTATCGGGGGTAAGCTCAGGGTGCAAGCGGGTTACAAACCCCGACATGGGCACCTGGCTCATCACCTCCACGCCACCCGCAAGCACCCCATCCGCCATCCCCGTCATGACAGCTTGAGCCGCCATGGCAATGGTCTGCAAACCCGAAGAGCAAAAGCGGTTAACGGTGGCACCCGATACCTCTATTGGGAAGCCTGCCCTCAAAAGAGCCAACCGCGCGATGTTAAGCCCCTGTCCCGCTTCTGGAACCGCACAACCCCAAAGGACATCCTCCAGCTCCCGTGGATCCAAGCCAATACGCTCCACCGCCCCGCGCATCACCTGCGCAGAAAGATCCACCGGGTGCAGATTCGCAAAAGCGCCGTCCCGCTTTCCCCGCCCAACCGGGCTCCTCACCGCACTGACAATGACCGCCTCACGCATTTTCCATCCCCCTAGCACCACTTAGTTCCGCAGCGGCTTACCCGTCTTCAAGGTGTAGGCAATTCGCTCCTGCGTCTTCCGCGTACCCAACAGCCGAACAAAAGCCTCGCGTTCCAACTCCAGCAAGAAGTCTTCCGTCACCTCACGCCGCGGTCCACCTCCACCCGAAAGAACCCACGCAATTTCCTGGCCAATCTTGACCTCGTGGTCGGTGATCTCGCCCGCTTCCCGGAATTGCCAAACAGCGTACTTCAAGTTGCCCAGAGCCTCGTCCCCCAAAACCGTTATTTTGGAAGGAAGGGGGGGACGGTAATCCACAGCAAGCTCCAACACTTTCCGCTTCGCGTCTGCGATAAGGAAGTCGCGGTTCATCGTTATGCCATCGCGATCCCGGAGGAAACCGAACTTCTTGGCCTCGAGGGCGCTCGTGGCCACCTTAGCTGTGGCGATAAGCTCAAACGCCCGGCGCACACCCTCAAATAAGTCCGCCTGAGCGAAGCCAGAAAGCTCCTTCGTAAAGCGCAAGAGCATCTCCTTGGTGCCCCCACCCGCGGGCAACAAACCGACGCCTGCCTCTACAAGGCCGGTATAGAGTTCGGCATGCGCCTGCACATGGTCTGCATGAAGCATGAACTCAGCTCCCCCACCCAAGGTCAGACCAAAGGGAGCCACCACAACCGGGAACGGGGCGTACCGAATCGCCTTAGTTGCCTGCTGGAAAAAGTACGTGGCACGCTTGAGCTCGGCCCAGTCTCCCTCCTGAGCTAAGGACAGAATGAGGGCGAGGTTTGCTCCTGCTGAAAAGGCCCGGGGGTCCTCATTACCAATGACCAGTCCCAGGTAATCCCCCGTTTCCACCGTTCGCAACGCCTTCTCCAGCGTTCGGAGGATTCCTTCGCCGATGGCATTCATCTTGCTGTGGAACTCCAGCAAGAGCACCCCATCGCCCAAGTCCAAGATGGAAGCTTCCGAGGTAGAATGCAGGACCCTTCCCTCCCGCTTGAGGGGCTTCAGTTGGATGATATCGGGACGGCTCGGAAGAGGATGGTATGCGCCATCAAAGCCCAGGAAGGTCCCGTTGAGATAAAAGCGCCCATGCCCCCGGATCCAGTCTGGTTCCTCAAGCCCCAACTCCCGGAAAACCTGGCGCACGTAATCCAGCCCCAGGGCATCCATGTTCTTAAAGGGCCCCTCTTCCCAACCAAAGCCCCACTCCAAGGCCTGATCCACCCCCACAAGGTCATAGGCAATCTCAGGGGCTTTGGAAACGGTGTAGTGGGCCGTCAACGCAAAGAGCTCTTTCAAAAAGGCGCCGTACTTTCCGGGTAGCTGCTGGGCTCCCCGAAGCCGCTCCTCCAAGGGCTTATCCTTCAAGGCGCCCAGTTCCGGAAGCTCTAGTTTCTGACGTGGGCGGTACTCGAGGGTGGTGTAGTCCAGGGTGTAACGTTCTCCCTCTACCTTCTTGTAGAAGCCTGCACCTGTCTTATCGCCCAAAAGCCCCCGCTCAACAAGCTGGTAAAACCACCCCGGGAGCCTAAAGTCCTCTCCTGTAGCCTCCGCAAGCTCCTCTGCCACAAGCTTCAGTACGTCCAACCCCGTAAGGTCTGCCGTACGAAAGGTGGCCGAATTAGGGCGCCCCAAGAGAGAGCCCGTAAGGGCATCCACCTCGTCAATGGTCAGGCCGTGCTTTTCCATTAGCCGCATGGCCTGCACCATTCCATACACGCCCAACCGGTTGGCGATAAATCCCGGGCTATCCTTTGCCAGGACCACACCCTTACCCAGGACACGTTCGCCGAAACGGCGTATGGCAGCCACAACATCCGCATCCGTTTCGGGTGTTGGAATGATCTCCAATAGGTGGAGGTACCGGGGCGGGTTAAAGAAGTGGGTCCCCAAGAAGCGGCGCTTAAATCCCTCCGAGCGCCCCTCCAGCAAAACCCGCATGGGGATGCTGCTGGTGTTCGAGCTAACGATGGCCTCCGGGTGCAGCACGGATTCCAGGCGTGCATAAAGCGCCTGTTTGGGCTCCACCTTCTCCACAATCGCTTCCACTACCCAGTCGCAATCCTTAAGTTTGTCCAGATCGTCCTCAATATTGCCCACTTCAATGTAGGCTGCCAAATCCTTATCCATGAACGCAGGAAACTTGGACTTCAGAGCACGCTCTAGACCCTGCTTAGCAGGACCATTACGGTCATCTTGACCGGGAATATCCAGGAGCACCACTGGGATGCCCGCGCTAATCACCAACGCAGCAATCCCACTGCCCATGGTTCCAGCGCCTATGACCCCAACCTTTTTGATCCGACGCATCTTATCCTCCCTAAACTTATACTCGGTCAAAGTTTAATGCCAAAGGTACCCGCCGTCAAGATGTATCCTACTCCCTACCGCTCCTCACTTGCCCGATCGCTCCTTACAGAGCTCCAGAAACGCACGCCTTAGCTCCCGTACCTCCTCACGCAACGCTCCCAACTCCTTCTCTACTTGTCCTAACCGCTTTTCCAACGAGTTCTGCCGCATCTGCCGGCGCATGTACCACTCCGCCACCAGGCGCATACTGGGATCCTCCATCAGCCAACGCATGATGGCATCCGCTAACGTCTCCCGGCGTCCAGGGGGACCGTGATCCTTTCCGTAAAGGAGATGCCGCTCTATGAGTTCCGGAATCCTGGGGTTCAGCGGCCCACCGCTTTGTTTGTAAAAGGCGCGTATGCGTTCCTCGAGGCTCAAATCGCTCTTCTCCATTCAATACCCCCTAAATGCGCTGCCGCACAACCCTATACGCCAGGTACCCCGAAAGGATCAGGCCGCCCCAAAGCCCCACCTGCCCTGCAAGCCGCATAATGAAGGGGTCATGGGGAGAATCCCCACCAAATGCCAGGAGAATGGACCCCCCGAGAAAGAGACCGCTCGCCAACATACCCAGCGAGAGCCGGTTAACCAACCGGGACATCAGACGCTCTTGATCGTGGGCTAGCCGCCCCTCAAGAACTAACCTAAACTCATTCCAGGCTAAGTTTTCCAGAACCTCCTTAACCCTTCGGGGAAACGTAGCTAAAAATTCCAATCCTTCTGCCAAAAAGCTCGCATTGGTGCGATAATTGAACCGACGCTTAAGCCAGCTCTCTATAATCCGTATGTCCGCAGACTCCACCACATGGTGGAAGCTAATCTCCGGGCAAAGCCAGCGCGCCGTACCTTCTGCCGCAGACCATCCTTTCGCCCACAAGGCAAGACCCGAAGGGATGCGGCAGTGATTTTGAAAGGCAATTTTTATAGACCGAATCAGAAAATCACCCCAATTTCGCAAACTTCCCTGCTCCGTGTTGACGTAATGGATTCCCAAAGCCCGAAGCTGATCCCGCAGCCTCCCCCGATCCGTAAAGGCGGTGGGTTCGTAAACCTCCATGATCGTTTCGGCAGCGTCTTTCGCTTGACCCGACCGCACATGAAGCAACGTACGAAAAATCGCCTCTATATGCGTAGCATCCATGCGACCCATCATTCCCCAGTCAATGATGTAGCACTTGCGGTTATGCCGGTGAATCATCAGGTTCCCGCCATGGGGATCGGCGTGATACAAGCCCTCAAGGAAGGTTTTTATGTAAATGTGGGCTAAATCCAACATGATCTCAAGACGCTCTTCAAAAGTAAAGAAATCTACCGGAAAATCCTTTAAGTTCCACCCGTCTACAAACTCCATTACGAGCACCCGTTGGGTGGCCAGGTACACTTCCGGTACAGCCAGGGTGGCAAACTCTTCCGCCATTCGGCGCCCCTCTTCGGTGTTGCGCGCTTCAAGACGCATGTCCAACTCTGACAGGGCGCTAGAATAGTAATCTTCCAATATACCGGGCAAATCCAAAGAAGCAGCGATGGGGGGAGGCAAAAGCCGTTGAACCCGGGAGGCGATGCGCTTTATCACGCCAATGTCGGTTTGGAACAAAAGGTCCACCAATGGGCGTACCACCTTAACCGCACACGCACGGCCATCCCGCAACTCCGCCCGATACACCTGAGCCACAGAAGCCGATGCAAGGGGTTGAGGATCAATCCAGTTAAACGTCTCCAATCCCTCGGGGAGCTCCTCCTCCAAAACCAAAGCAATGTAGGGAAAGGGCATGGGAGGAACCTCGTCTAGGAGAGTTTTAAGCTCGTCCGTAAATGGGTCGGGAAAGAGCTCCTGCCGGGTAACCAACACTTGTCCCAACTTGATGTACGTGGGGCCAAGCTCCTGAAAGGCCTGCTTTACCCTACGCCCCAGTGCCCGCCACCCTTCCTCAGACCGCGGTAGCCCCCCTGCAAGGAGCTGGGACAATCCATAGCGGGCCATGGTGCTTACCACGGTTCGCATGCGGGCTCGAGGCGTAATCGCCTTCGCCTTAGCCTCTAGTTCCCGCTTCAGCCGCCTGCGCTCCTCCTCCGATAAGCGGTACCGTCGCACCGAGTCCACCATGGTAATCCCCCCTACTTCAACACCGCCGCAAGCCGGAACTCCGCACCCTTCGCGCCCAGCAGGAAGCCCCCCCGTTGCGCCAGACCGAAACGGAGCTCTGCTCCTGGCAACTCCAACCCCACCCTAAAACCGACCGAGAAGCCCGAAGGACCCCCAATTCCTAGCTCCACCCCCAAGGGCACCTGGGTGAACAACCGGTACGAGGCGCCCACACCTAAACGCCACCCTTCGTCCAGAAAGCCCCCAAATACCCCACGCGCCCGAGCCAGAAGGAATAACGGCTCACCCTGTCCCAGGAAAATGGGATAATACGCATAGGCATCTATTTCTGTGGGCAAAGGCAATGACCCAGCCATCTGGGTTGTTTGCGAAACGCAACTCACCTGAGTATTGCCTGTGCCATTGCGAAGGCATTCCACAATGTCCAAAGCCGCCGCATCGGTGGCCTGCACGCTTACCGTTCTACGGTCCCCAGTATAGCTGAGTTGACCCAAAACCCGGAAGCGAATTCCTGCCCCTAGGGTAGGCAGACGGGTCTGTACGCCAAAACCGAGCTGATACCCAAACCCCCCACCACCCTCCACCGCCTCGAGGCTTACACCCCCATCGTAACCATTGGCATCGTAGTAAAGACTACCTCCCAGACCAGCATGGGCTAGGAAACGGGCGTAAAGCACCGATAGTTCTGCACCGGCCACAACCAGCCCATCCAAGAGTGGCAATGCCGCCTGAAGCGTCAGCCGATCAAATACCGCTCCTGTGCCCTTGGTGCCGTCCAAAACGAGCACATCACCCGGTTGCGCTCCATCCTGCGCCAGGGATACTAAATCTTTGCCAATGTTAAGCCGACCTCGAGCTTCAATCCCGTAGGAAAGTCCCAAGGTAAAGGCCGCGGAACCCGTTAAGGGGTCTACCCCAAAAGGCCAGGCCACAGCAAACACCTGGCCCAGGCCACGCAACGTCGCCACCGAGTCCGTACCCCTGGGCACCTTAGCTGCCAAGAGGAGGATATCCGTGGGTTGGGGGTCACGCAACAGGGCACCTACGTTAATTAAGTCGGCAAGGGTCAGGGTATTGTTGTCCACCTCCAACCCTACGTTCGGAAGGGCGATCTCCAGGCCTCCCTCCAAGGGTAGCGCCTGGGGACCTTCCGGGTACAAAGCAGGCTGACCAAGGGCTCCCCACCCTAAGACCAAGCAAACACCCGCAACCAAGACAACGCCACGCATCCCTCACCTCCCGATACGCAACCTAGCCGTGCCCTTGGCAAAAATGCGTAGCTGATCTTGCGCCTTAAACCGGAAGACCCCCTGGCTACCTGCAGGGCCCTGCAGGCGCAAGCGCGCCGCTACGTGAACGTTCTCTTGACCCAGAAGCCCCAAGAACCGCCTGGCTTCCTCCTGAGGCAACTCCACCGTAATCGTCTTACGGGCTACACCCTGTGAACGCCCATCCGCATCCACCTGAGGAGCGGGTATGGGATCGGAGACCGTATAGACGAAATCCCCCGGCAAAGGCGTGTCAAACCGAGGCTCACTCCCCGTTCCAGCCCACAAGGTTACGCCCAAAACCTCTGTGGGGAGCTCAGATTCCAACTCCAAGGTAAGCCCAAGTGTTTCTGTATACCGCTTGAGCTCTTCCACAGTACCTCCGGGGAGTGCCCCTAATGGCGAAGCGAGTGCCTTTGTGGTAACAACAAAAGGACTTAAAGATTTAGCTCCGAAGGGGGCCAACACCCGCGCCTGGCTAACGGCTTGCCTAATGTTGCAGCCTAACACGCTGCAGCCTTCCTGTCCAACATACCTCAGGAGGTCCCCCAGATCCGCCAACGGCGTCAACCTAAGGTCTACGCGTACCTCGCCCGAAAACACAGCCACGCCCAAGGCATTGAGCAAAGCGCTCGCCTCCGCCACCACGTCCACCGGTTGCCCTGTTTCAAACCGGTATTCCGTGCTCCCACCGTTAACCGGCACCAAATCCCCAGTGCACTGGCTGTTGGCTCCCTGCGTACACACAGCGATATCCTTAGCCCGAACGTACCCCCTAGGCAGGGTAAGCGTAAGCGTTTGGAAAAGATACGCCTCGGGAAGTTGCGCCTGCTGGAGCAAGCTCTGCAGGGCGGCATTCACGCCGATAATCCGGGGAAGGGTGATCTCCTTCCGAACTTCCCGATTAAGCTCTAGCGCGGAAACGAAAAACCCCAAGTCAAAATTGGGAACACCAATCTCCAAGCCCATATCCCCTTGCTGGATACGGCCCCTTGCCTGATCCCCGCTTACCGTAAACAGGCGCACGTTAGGGCTTTCACCAAAAAGAAGATCGTAGAGATCCCAAACGTCTAGCTGAATCCTCGCCAGAGGAATATCCCGGTACTCTGGCGTAAGTGGGGTTTCGGGGGCTAAGTTCCTCCTAGCCTGCTCGGGGCTCGGAAGGCCACACGCTCCCAGCAACACACCCAAAAGCACCCAAACGTAAGCACGCCACCCCCTCACGATCCACCTCCACTCCCGGCCTCATCCCGCAACACCCGCCGAAGGACCTTTCCAACCAAGCTCTTCGGCAACTCCTCCCGGAACTCCCATATTCTGGGCACCTTGTAGGCTGCCAAATGCTTGCGGCAGAATGCTTCCAAATCCTCCTCCCCAACCTGTCCACGCGCTTCTGGCTTCAAGACCACGAAGGCCTTGACCGTTTCCCCCCGGTAAGGATCAGGCACCCCCACAACCGCAGCCTCCAAGACACCCGGGTGCATATAGAGGACTTCCTCCACTTCCCTGGGATAAATGTTGTAGCCCCCAGCGATGATTAGGTCCTTTTTGCGGTCTACGATGTAGAAATAACCCTCTTCGTCCATCCGGGCCATATCCCCCGTATAAAGCCACCCATCCCGCAACACCTGGGCCGTTTCTTCGGGGCGCCGCCAATAGCCTTTCATGACGTTTGGACCGCGAACCACCAGTTCGCCCACTTCCCCAGGGGGCAACTCCCTCCCCTCCGCGTCCACCACCTTGGCTTCCACCCCAGGTAGAGGCAAGCCGATGGAACCCACCTTTCGTTTCCCAAAAAGGGGATTGGCGTGCGTAACGGGGCTTGCCTCCGTCAAACCATACCCCTCCACTAGCTTGGCCCCTGTAACCTCTTCAAAGTGCTTGGCCACCTCAACAGGAAGGGGGGCAGCCCCAGAGAGGCAGAACTTTAGGGAGGACACATCGCGCTTCGCAAGGTTAGGCACCTGAAGAAAACCCACATACATCGTGGGCACTCCCGGGAAAAGCGTCACCCGATGGTCCTCCACGTAGTCCACAAGCTCCCTCGGTTCGGGCCGGGGTACGAGAATAAGCTTCCCCCCTCCCTTGATGCCGAGGTTTAGGGCTACTGTCATCCCGTACACATGGAAAAAGGGCACCGCGCATAGCCCCACCTCGTTGCCCTCCTCGAGGCGGAGCTTATCCTGCCTAAGACGCCCCGCCTCCATCCACGACCATACCTGGTATACGTTCGCCACTAAATTTCTGTGGGTGAGCATGGCCCCTTTGGGCGATCCCGTAGTACCCCCCGTATATTGCAAAAGCGCCAGATCATCGGGGGCCACCTCAACCGGAGCGGGTTTGCCTTCCTGTAAAAGAGCACTGAAATCCTTCCGCTTAGGATGTTCCGGTAGCTCCTGCCAGATCCCTTCCTGTTTGGCCTTTGCCAAGTACAACACGTTTAGCGGAGGAGGAAGATAATCCTGAATTCCCGCCGTGAACACCACCTCTACAGGGGTTTCCGCCTCAATTTCCAGGTAGCGGGGAAAGGCGAAGTCTATCATGATGAGGAAGCGAGCTTCTGTATCCTCAAGGATCGCCCGCATCTCCCGGGATGTATAGAGGGGGCTCATGTTGACGACAACCCCTCCTGCCATCAACACCCCGTAGTAGGCCATCACATACTGGGGCGTATTGGGCAGCATCAATGCTACCCGGTCCCCCTTCTGAAGACCCAAGTGCTGCAAATTTGCCGCAAGCCTCTGCGCCAAGGCAAGAAGCTCGCCATACGTCACCCTCGTCCCGTAAAAGAAAAGGGCCTCTTTTGAATGCCACTTACGAGCCGACTCCTCCAAGAGGGCATACAAAGGAACCTCAGGGTACTCAAGCTGCCATGGTACTCCCGGGTCGTAGAACTTTAGCCAGGGCTTTTCTTGCGCACGGGTCATTTTCCTGCCCCCCTCTTGCGGTCCAGTTCCTGCAACAACCTCCTGGCTCGCTCATGCTCGTAGTGATCCTCGGCGGTGTTGGCCGGGGTTGCTAGCGCAGTTTTTAATCCGCGATCGGATTCCTGGAAATCCCCTATCAGCAAGTTAGCGTACCCTCCGTCTACATAACCGAGAATGACCCGTTTGGAGTTGCTTCGCAAAGACTCCGCCTTGTCAAGGAATACGCGGACCTGTTCTCGCCGACATCCAAAAATCAGGCATATGTTCCGCGAAACACCCTCCGCATGCCACAAGGCCATGCCGATATAGGGGTCGGGAAAGTGTGGTGCCAGTTCTATGGATTTGCTAAAGGCAGAGCGTATCTGGTTTACCAGCAGAGCTTGCGTGAAGAGCCCTGCGTACTGAACATACCTTCCCAACGCCTGCCCTAAGGCGAAGTACGCCTTGGCTTCAGCGCTCACCTCAAAGGACGCCCTCCGCTTCTCTTGGGGAGCCAACTTTATCGCCTCGCGCGCCGCATCCGCAGCTCGCCTAAACCAGTCTTGGCGTTCGGCCTCCTGCGCCTGATAACGGGCATAATTGGTTGCGCTGTAGGAAGCCAAAATGTAGCCCCAAGCATCCTTACGCTGTAGCGCCTTCTCGTACGCCTCCCGGTAGCGTCCAGCGTCATGCAAGGCCTCGAGGTCGGCCAACTCAGATGGAAAATCGGGCGGGGACATAACCCGCAGTTCAGACTGATTGCCCACCGCAACTTGAGACACCAGAACCACACCAACGAACATCCCATATATCGCTTTCCGCAGGCTTAGCAACATCAGCTCCGCCCCCCTTCAAATCGCTCCGTCGCCTTCTGAAGACGACCCGCTGCAAGCGTTGGCGCCCAGATTAGGCCGGGGCAAAGTTTTGCGTCAAGGGGCACGAGCGAATTCAACAACACTACACGTACTCTTAGTTCACATTGTGTTTCCATCCCTTTATGCACCCTATATAAAACTTTGATATTGCTAACCTTTTGGCTCTACTGTACAGGCATTCCACCGCCCCTTGACAGAAGCCTTGACCCGGTCTAAGGTGATAACTGCATTCCCAAACCGGGAGGTGACAATCCTATGTACGAACCTTTCTCCGACGAATGGGCCAAAGCATACTGCGAAGCTCTGAACAGCAATTCCGCCTATCGCCAGGCCGCTGCGACATGGGAAGGGGCGCTAATCTTAGCGGTAGAGCCGGATCCCGCCTTCGGCCTGGAAGAAAAGCGGGGCATTTACCTGGATCTCTACCACGGTGAATGCCGGAGTGCACGACAAGCTACCGCGCAGGATTTCGAGGACGCCCCATACATAATTACCGCCGATGCCCGCACATGGAAACAAATCATTGAAGGAGAACTGGACCCCGTATCCGCCCTCATGCGGGGGAAAGTCAAACTCGAAAAGGGGGACCTTGCTGCGCTCAGCCAGTACATGATGGCAGCCCTAGAACTCACCAATACGGCAAAACAAGTCCCCACCCAGTATCCGGAAGGGCTGTAACCATGCGTGCGGTTGTTTTTGAAGGTAAGGAACGAATCGCAGTCAAAAGGGTGGACCCCCCTAGCCTTCAACATCCGTTGGATGCACTGGTACGGGTGCATCTAGCTGGGATCTGCGGTTCGGACCTGCACCTTTACCACGGCAAAATACCTGTCCTCCCAGGGAGCATTCTGGGTCACGAATTTGTGGGCCAGGTAGAAGCGGTAGGTGAGGGCATCCCAGACCTCAGGCCGGGCGACTGGGTTGTAGGGCCCTTCCACATCGCATGTGGTACCTGCACCTACTGCAGGAGGCAACAGTACAACCTGTGTGAGCGAGGAGGCGTCTATGGTTACGGCCCCATGTTCGGCAACCTCCAAGGCGCCCAAACAGAACTGTTACGGGTGCCTTTTGCCAACGTCAATCTTCGCAAACTACCTCCAAACCTGAGCCCTGAAAGGGCCATTTTTGCCGGCGACATACTTTCCACGGCTTATGGGGGCCTTATTCAGGGCCAGTTCCGTCCAGGGGACAGCGTGGCAGTCATCGGAGCTGGGCCTGTAGGGTTGATGGCCATTGAGGTGGCACAGGCGTTGGGCGCGAGCAAAGTCCTGGCCATTGACCGTATTCCCGAGCGCCTGGAACGTGCTGCCGCTCTCGGCGCCATTCCTATAAATGCTGAGCGAGAAAATCCTGTCCGCCGCGCTCGTTCTGAAACCAACGATGAGGGACCTGACCTGGTCCTCGAGGCCGTGGGCGGGACAACCACCCTTAGCCTAGCCTTGGAGATGGTGCGGCCGGGTGGAAGAGTATCGGCCGTTGGCGTGGACAATGCACCCTCCTTCCCCTTTCCCTTAGCCTCTGCGCTAGTCAAGGACCTAACCTTCCGGATTGGCCTAGCCAACGTCCATTTGTACATTGATACCGTTCTGGCTCTCCTGGCAAGTGGGCGGCTACAACCGGAGAAGATCATCTCCCATTATCTTCCTCTGGAAGAAGCTCCCCGGGGATACGAACTGTTTGACCGCAAAGAAGCGCTCAAGGTCCTTTTGGTAGTTAGGGGGTGAGAAGATGTTGCGCGAAGGTTTCCAAACAGCACGGGAAGGCTTAAGGGATTCTTTTCCTCTCCAACTTTACCATAAGGCGAAGAAGTATTTCTGGGATCCTAAAGCGATTGACTTCTCAGTTGACAAAGAGAGCTTTGCTGCGCTCAATGAAGGACAAAAAGAGGCTTCGCTCCACCTGGCTTCCCTCTTTGTGTCCGGGGAAGAAGCTGTCACCCTGGACCTACTTCCCTTGGTTCAGGTAATCGCTCGTGAGGGACGATTGGAAGAAGAGATGTACCTAACCACCTTCCTCGTGGACGAAGCCAAACACGTAGAATTCTTTGATTTGCTCATTAGAGAGGTGGCCCAAGAGGCCAATCTCGAGCGCTTCCATAGCAATAACTACAAGAAGATCTTCTACGAGGAACTTCCAAAAGCAATGGGGCGGCTTTTGGAGGATCCCTCTCCGGAAGCGCAAGCAGAAGCGGCGGTCACGTACAACATGATCGTTGAGGGCGTGCTGGCGGAAACGGGCTACTATGCCTACTATCGTGCCGCTGAACTCTTGGGCCAACAGGGCGTGAAGCTTCCCGGAACGATAGAGGGTATTCGCCACGTCCAGCGCGACGAGTCTCGCCATATCGCCTACGGCATTTACCTCCTTTCCCGATTGCTCGCAGAAAACCCATCCTTGTGGGAAATCGTGGAGCGCCGAATGAACTACCTTCTTCCCTATGCGCTCGGCGTGGTTCAAGACATTTTCCGCACCTACCCGCAGGGGTTTCCTCTCCAACTAGAAGTCGGGGAGTTCGTCAACTATGCCATGGGTCAATTCCAAAAGCGCTACCGGCGATTGGAGCTGGCTCGCAACCAAAGCCTCAAAGAGATCGAGCAAATCGCCCTAGAAATGCAGGAAGGAGAAGCCTAAACCATGATCATCAACGTCCCGCGTCAGATTGACGACTTCCTGAGCCGTGTTGGAGCGCTTTACATTGGCGGAAGGTTCGTTGAAGCGGCAGACGGGGAGCGTTTCCCCGTCCTCAACCCTGCTACCAAGGAGGTCCTCGCCTGGGTGGCGCGGGCCAAAGCTCCCGATGTAGACCAGGCTGTTCTAGCTGCTGAAAGGGCCCTTCAAGGCTCTTGGGGACGGACGAGCCCCGACGAAAGGGGCCGATTGCTTTTCCGGCTCGCGGAACTAATAGAGGAGCACGCCGAAGCCCTGGCCATTCTAGAAGCCCTTAACGTTGGCAAGCCCTATATTGAGGCTCGGACCGCAGATGTTCCCCTGGCTGCACAACACTTTCGTTATTTTGCCGGATGGAGTACCAAATGGTCCGGGGAAGTCCTCCCAGTCTCTCTCCCAGGAAACTACCTTGCCTATACCCGGCGCGAACCCCTAGGCGTGATCGGGGCAATTACCCCTTGGAACTTCCCTCTACTCATTGCGAGCTGGAAGTTAGCCCCTGCCCTCGCTGCAGGGAACACCGTGGTGTTAAAACCTTCTGAGCTCACCCCCCTTACCGCCTTATACCTTGCTGAACTCATCGAAGCTGCTGGCTTCCCCAAGGGGGTGGTAAACATCGTACCGGGTTACGGTCCCGAAGCAGGAGAGGCCCTCGTTCTGCATCCAAGGGTGGCGAAGATATCCTTCACGGGTTCACCTGAGGTCGGCAAGGCTATCCTCAAAAAGTCGGCAGACCAGCTAAAGCGTGTCACCCTAGAATTGGGAGGGAAGTCTCCCAACATTGTATTGGAAGATGCGGATCCACAAAAAGTAGTCCGTGGCGTACTATTTGCCGCCTTCTTTAACCAGGGCGAAGTCTGCGCTGCTGGTAGCCGCCTTTTTGTACCCAAAAGCTACCTGGACACCTTCATGAACACGTTCTTGGATGCCGTTAAAAACATCCGCCAAGGGCACCCTCTAGATCCGGCTACCCAAATGGGGCCGCTAATCAGCGAGGAACATAGAGCACGGGTACTCAACTATATTCGGAAAGGAAAAGAGGAAGGCGCTGAACTTCTATTGGGTGGAGAGCCCAACCCTTCGCTTACGGGATTCTACGTCAAGCCTACGGTTTTCCTGGCCGAGGATCGCCACACGATTGCGCAGGAAGAAATCTTCGGACCTGTTCTCACCATTCTCCCTTACGAGAAATTAGATGAGGCCGTTCAGCGGGCAAACGCAACGCGCTACGGCCTAGCTGCGGGCGTCTGGAGCGAAGACCTAAAGCAAGCTATCCGCGTAGCCCACAGCCTAAAGGCGGGCACCGTTTGGGTCAACGGCTACCTTCTCCTAGATGCCACCAGCCCTTGGGGCGGCTTCAAAGAAAGTGGCTTGGGTAGGGAAATGGGCCACTATGCCTTAGAACACTATACGGAAGTCAAAAGCGTCTGGCTAAACTTGAGCTAACGGTCTGCGAAAAGAAACAGCGTTTCCATTAAGGCTTCGGGATAGTCCCGGGGCCTTAATCCTTTCTTTTCCAGGCGGAAGCCGGGAGGGTACTGGGTGATCTCCAGGCGGAAGGGAAGGCCTTTGAGCCCCCGGGCATCGTAGTCCAAGGGCCAGTAGCCAAAAACGGCCTGCAGGTGGGTGAGGTCCTCGGTGAGGGAAACCACCCCCTTGCGCTCGGCCACCAGGCGGAGGCGGGCCAGGTTCACGAAGTTTTCCGCCTCCTCGGGCAAGGGGCCATACCGCTCCTTAAGCTCCCGCACCAGCCGGGATAGCTCGGCCAGGCTCCTCGCCTCGGCGAAGCGGCCGTAGTAGCGGCTTCGCGCCTCGAGGCTCCCCACGTATTCCGCCGGCAGGCGGGCGGAAAGGGCCAGGTCCAGGGTGACGTGGGGCCTTTCCTCCTTGGCCTCCCCCTTGAGCTTGCGGATGGCTTCCTCCAGGAGGTCCGTGTAGACCTCCAGGGAAAGGGCGCGGATGTGCCCGTGCTGCTCGGGGCCCAAAAGGTTCCCTACCCCCCGGATCTCCATGTCCCTCTCCGCCAGGAGGTGGCCGGAGCCCAGGTCGGAGAGGTCGGCAATAGCGTTAAGGCGCTTCTCCGCCGCCTCGGTAAGCCTAGGCGGGTGGAAGAGGTAGGCATAAGCCTCCTGGTCCCGGCGGCCCACCCGGCCCCGTAGCTGGTACAGGGTGGCGAGGCCCAACCGGTCCGCCCGCTCAATGAGGATGGTGTTGGCCTCGGGCACGTCCAGGCCAGACTCAATAATGGTGGTGGCCAGGAGCACGTCGTAAGCCCCTTCGGCGAAGAGGAGCATGGTTTCCTCCACAAGGCCTTCCGGCATCTGGCCGTGGACCACGCCGATGCGGGCCTCGGGGACCAGGTTTTCCAGGTAACGCCGCCTGGCCTCAATGGAGGCTACCCGGTCGTGAACGTAAAAGACCTTGCCGCCCCTTTCCAGCTCCTGGAGGATAGCCTCCCGCACCAGGAGGGGGTCAAAGGGGGCGAGAAAGGTGCGGATGGGCTTCCGCCCCGGGGGTGGGGTCTGGATGCTGGAGAGGTCCTTTAGGCCGACCAGGGCGCTATAAAGGGTGCGGGGGATGGGCGTGGCCGAGAGGTAGAGGGTGTCCACCTCCGCCTTGAGCTCCCGGATCCTCTCCTTCTGGGCCACACCAAAGCGGTGCTCCTCGTCCACGATGAGGAGGCCCAGGTCCCTGAAGCGCACATCCGGCTGGAGGAGGCGGTGGGTGCCGATGACGATGTCCACCCCCCCTTCCGCCAAGCCCTTGAGGATCTCCGCCTCCTCCTTCTCCGGGGTGAAGCGGGAAAGCACCGCCACCCGCACGGGTAGGCCTTGGTAGCGCTTGCGGAAGGTCTTGCCGTGCTGTTCAGCGAGCAGGGTGGTGGGGACCAGGAAGGCCACCTGGGCCCCGTGCCCCACCACCCGGTGGGCGGCCCTTAGGGCCACCTCCGTCTTGCCGAAGCCCACGTCCCCCGAAACCAGGCGGTCCATGGGGTGGGGGCTTTCCAGGTCCCTTAGAACCTCCTCCAGGGCCCGCTTCTGGTCAGGGGTGAGCTCGTAGGGAAAACCCTTCCCAATGAGGGGGTCCCAGTCCGGCAGGGGGGGAAAGGCCCGGCCCGGGGTGGCCTTGCGCTTGGCCTGTAGGACAAGGAGGCGGGCCGCAAGCTCCTCCACGTCCTTCCTTGCCCTTTCCTTGGCCCGTTGCCACTCGTTCTTGCCCAGGGAGGAGAGCTCCGGGGGGTCATCCGTGGTACCCGGATGCCGCCTGAGGAGGGGTAGCTGTTCCACGGGAAGGTAAAGCCGCCCTTCTCCCTTGTAGCGGAGGACCAGATAGTCCCGCCTGGCCCCCAGAACCTCCCGCGTTTCCAAGCCCAAAAACTGGCCGATGCCGTGCTCGGGGTGGATGAGGTAGTCCCCTGGGGTAAGGGCCCCCGGGTCGGTAAGCCCCTCCCCCCGGCGCAGCCTTGCCCGCACACCCCCGGTGGCGAAGACCAAGGCCTCGGTGAGGAGGACATGCTCCCCCCACTCCGCCCCCCCTTCAAAGGCCCCTGGGAGGAGGGAGAGGCGGCCCTTGGGCCCCGGAAACCGCTCCACCACCTGGGGCTCAAAGGCCGCAAGGCGCCTCCGCAAGTACTCCAGGGTGCGGGCATGGCCCACGAAGAGGTGGACCCGCTTGCCCTCCCCAAGCCAGCGGGCCAGGTCCTTCTCCAAAGCCTTCAGGCTCCCCCGGTAGGGAGGGAGGGGGCGCACCCCGAGCTCCAAGGGAGGAAACTCCACCCCGCTCCCCAGGGCCACCAGGGGCCGCCCCTCCAGGAGGGGCCAGAGGGCCTTGGGGGCCAGGGCGGGGGTGTCCAGGTAAACGGGTCCCGGGAAGTGGCGGATCTTATGGCTTTGGAAACCTTCCGCCTTTCCCGGCTTGGGCAGGAGGACGTGGCGGCGCCTTTCCGTCCCCGCTACCAAGAGCCTTTCCAGCTCGTCCCCAAAGAACTCCAGCCGCACCTCCCCGAGCTCCAAAACCTCCCCCAGGACCCGGTAGTCCTCGTCCCGGGCGTAGCCCATCTGGAGGAGGCGGGAAAGGAGGGCTTCCCGCGGGTAATGCCGCCCCACCTCCAGGACCAGGCGCCAGGCCTCGGGGTCCTCGGGGAAGGGAGCCAGGGCTTCCCCGTAGGAGAAGACGAAGAGGGCCTTCTCCTCTAGGGCCTCGAGGCCCGGGTTCACGTAGACGGGTACCCCAAAGGCGGAGAGGTCCTGGTAACGCCTTACGCGTTCTTCCGGAACCAGGAGCACCGCAGGGGGCGCTTCCCGGGCAAAAAGCCAAGCTGCCCCCACCTGGGGCAGGTTTAGGCGGTGGCCATAGAAGGTGCGCAGGAGGGTATCCATGGGCTGGCCCAAAGGGCCACCCGTCATTCTACCGAATAGGCGTGCACGGCCAACGCCCCTAGGCCCACGTTGGCGGCGATGGTGGCCCCTGAACGGGTGATGCGGCCCCGTTCCAGGCGCAAGGCGCTTTCCAAACCCTTCTTCAGCCCCTCAATCCACTCCGCCTTGGCATCGGTGTGGGCGATGGTGATGCGGGCGGTGCGCCCCCTAAACTCGTCCAGCACCAATCGGGCCAAGGCCTCAGGCACGGCGTTTTCCCTAGCCACTTTAAGGAAGCGGATATGCCCCTTCTCAATGCGGAGGATGGGCCGAAGGCCCAAAAGGTTCCCCACCACCTCCCCAAAGCGGGGCAGGCGGCCGTTGCGGGCCAGGTGGGAAAGGTCGGCCACGCTAAAATAAAGGCTGGAACGCTTCAACCGCTCCAGCTCCCGCACCACCTCCTCTTCCTCCGCCCCCCTTTCAGCATCTCCACCGCCCGGAGCACCATGGCCCCAAGCCCGGCGGAAACCATACCCGAGTCCACCACCCGGATGCGGGTGGGGGCCACCTTCAACGCCGCCTCCCGGGCTCGGTCCACGGTCTTGGAAAGCTCTCCAGACACGTGGATGGAAAGGAGGCGGTCAAAAACCTGAAGGTACCGCTCGTAAACCTCGGCGAAGTCCTCCACGCTGGGGGGCTCGGTAACGGGCTCAGCCCCCGCCCGCATAGCCTGATAAAGGGCATCGGGGGTGAGCTCTTGCCAATCCTTGTACTTGCGCCCGGCCAGGTGGACGTAGATGGGCACAAGACCCACCGCCTCCTCCTGAAGCACTTTGGGGGATAGGTCCGCCGCGGTGTCGGTCACAAGACCCAGTTCCACGCCCACCATCTTATACCGCGTCAAAGGAAAGGGTACTATAATGGCCGCTTGGGTTAACGCATGGTCTTGCTTACCGGCTTTGAACCCTTCGGCGGCCTAAGGCACAACCCTTCCGCCGCCCTCCTCTCCCTCCTTCCCCGAAGCATCGGGGAAAAGCCCATCCAGACCGCCCTCCTTCCCGTGGACACCGGGGCGCTGCCGGAAGCCCTGCGGGCCCTTTATGCCCGAAATCCCAAGGCCGTTTTGCACCTTGGCCTAGCGGAAAACCGCCCCCTCATCACCCTGGAACGCCTGGCCGTCAACCTCCTGGACTTTGAACGGCCGGACAACAAGGGCGTCCTCAAGGAGGACGAGGCGGTGGTTCCGGGCGGGCCTCTGGCCCTCCCCGCCCGTTTCCCTGTCAAGGAAGGGGTGCGGCGGCTACGCGAAGCGGGCATCCCCGCCCGGGCAAGCCTTTCCGCAGGAAGCTACCTGTGCAACCAGGCGTTTTACCTCTCCCTTTATCACCTGCCCGTAAGCGTCCCCGTGGCCTTCGTCCACCTGCCGCCCGACGAAACGCTGGCGTTGGAAAGGGGCGGGCCCTACGTACCCCTGAGGGAGCAAGCCCGCGCCGTGGAAATCCTTTTGGAGATGCTGTGAAGGTCCTCTTCCTTACCGACGCCAAGACCATAGGGGGAAGCGAGGTCTACCTTAAAGAAACGCTGCCGCGACTTAAGGCCCTTGGGCTTTGCCCTGAGGCCGCCATGCCCGCTACCCCGGGCAACCTTCCCATACGCCAAGCCCTGGCCCAAGCGGGTATCCCCGTACACGCCTATACCCACCTAGGGGCGGTGCCTCGAGGCTTTGACCTCGTGGTGGCCTCGGCCTGGTACCCCCAAAGCTACCGTGCTTTTTACAAACGATTTCCTGGTCTAATCCCCCTCGTGCATGACCAAGTGGAAATCTTTTATCCTTTCGGGGGGCGCTACCTCTATCGGTTAGGTTACCGCTTGCTCCAAGCTCCCAACCTAAAACGGGCGCAAGCGGTCCTCACTGTCTCCCGCTGGGCGGCCAGATGGCTAAGGGAGGTTCACGGGGTAAGGCGGGTTTACCCCGTCCCTAACGGGGTAGACACGGAGCGCTTCCGTCCTCCACTCCCCGGGGAAAAGGAGGCTCTGCGGGCACGCTACGGCCTGGAAGGAAAGGTGGTTCTGGTACCGGCCCGGATGAGCCCGGAAAAGAACCACCTTGCACTCCTGCTAACCGCCAAGCTCCTTCCCCATGTCACCTTCCTGCTCGTGGGCACAGGGGAATTGCTCCGCCTTTGGCAGGGGGTTGCCCGTAGCCTTCGCCTCCGAAACGTGCACTTCCTAGGGCGCAGGGAAGATATGCCCGAGCTCTACCGGGCTGCCGATGCCATGTGCCTTCCCACCTTAGGGGAAAACCAGTCCCTGGCCACCCTCGAGGCCATGGCCTCGGGGCTTCCCATCGTCACCACCCCCATTCCCGCTCAGAGGGAACTCATAGCACACGGGGTGGAAGGGTTTCTTGTCCCTCCTCTTCCCTGGCGCCTTGCCCCAGCTCTGCAACAGGCCTTCGCCCTTCCCGAGCTCGGAGCCAACGGGCGTACACGCATTCTCCGCGAGCATACCCTCCAAGAAGCAGCCACGAACCTAAGGGAAGCACTTTTGGAGATTGTTCATGCTTAACGTAGCTTTCTTAACCGATGCACCTAGGGTTGCGGGAAGCGAAATATGGTTGCTGGAAACCCTTCCGCACCTGCCCAACTACGGGGTCCGACCCGTCGTTTACCTACCGCAGAACCCTAGACTGGCTTTTCTCATTCAAGCGCTCAACGAACGGGGCGTACCTACCCAGACCTACACCCACCCTAAGCAGCTCGTCACCCTGACCCAAAAAGCCCACGTGCGTGTCGTCCAGGCGTGGTTCCCATCTACGTACGCACTCCTGGCCCACTTACCCCGTCCCAGGAGCGTATTCCTCCACGACCAACTGGAATACCACTATCCCTTGGGCCTAAAACATATGTACCGCTTCGTTTACCAAATCACGAAAGCCCGCAGGGTAGCTGCCGCCGATGGCATCTTTGTAGGCACGCACTGGGCTGCTCAATACGTGCGCCGCCACTTCGGGTTAGAAGCCCGAGTAGTCCCCGTGGGCGTTGATCCAAAGCGCTTCCATCCCCCAACTCCAGAAGAACGAGCTTCCCTGCGCAAGAAGCTAGGGCTTACCCGCTTCACGGTCCTCACGCCCGCACGTTTTACCGTAGAAAAAAATCAACTTTCCATCGTTCTTGCAGCACGCCACGTGGAAGCGGACTTCCTCCTTATAGGCGAAGGCACCTGGATGTACCCCCTCCGTTGGCTTGCCCAAGCTCTAAGGAGGCCCAACGTGCGTTTCCTTGGGAGGAGAAACGATGTGGCCGAGTTCTACAAAGCCGCCGACGCCGTCCTCTTCCCCACGCTTGCTGACAATCCGGGCCTCGTGATCCTGGAGGGCATGGCCTCGGGCCTTCCCGTCATCGCTAGCGCACATCCTCCTCAAAAAGAGGTCCTCTCGCCCAACGAAGGGCTCCTCATAAATCCCTCCCCACGGGCCATCGTGGAAGCCATTCGCTGGCTCATGACCCACCCCCAAGAGGCCGAGCGCCTAGGCAAAAACGGAAGGGAACGCATTTTGAGGGAAAGGACCAACGCCCTTAGCGCCTGGACCCTGGCCCAGGAGCTGGAGAAACTGACGTTAGAATCTAGCTAATGCGTCTTTACCGCGTGGGCCTCTTCACCGACGTCTACTTTCCCAACCCCAACGGGGTGACCACGAGCGTCTACCTCCTCCTTCGGGAACTGCGCCGGATGGGGCACGAAGCCTGGGTGATTGCCCCCAGGCACCCCGAGGCCCCCCAAGGGGAGGAGGGGGTGGTGCGGGTGCCCTCGGTGGCCTACCCCTTTTATGAAGGCCAGCAGATCGCCCTGCCCTCCGCCAAGTACCTGCCCACGGAGTTTGAGCTGATCCACACCCACACCCCCCTCACCCTGGGGGTCTGGGGGCTCCGCATCGCCCGCAACAAGGGCCTACCCCATGTGTCCACCTTCCACACCCACTACGAGAAGTACGCCCACTACGTGCCGGGCCTGGCCATCCTGGACAAGTACACCGGCATCGTCCCCCGCCTGGCCAAGGCCTTCTACAACCGGGTAGAGGTGGTGATCGCCCCCACGGAGCCTGTTAAGCGCCTGGCGGAAAGCTACGGGATAGAAAGGCCCATCCGGGTCATCCCCACGGGGATTGACACGCGGCTTCTGGAGGAAGCCCCCCTCCCCTCTCCCTCCCCTTGGCCCGAGGGCAAGCGCCGCCTCATCACCGTGGGCCGCCTGGGGAAGGAGAAGTCCTTTGACGTGGTGCTGAAGGCCGTGGCGGAGCTGAGCCGGCAAGCGGAGGTTTTTCTCGTCCATATCGGCGAAGGGCCCGAGCTACCTGCCCTCCAAGCCCTGGCCCACGAACTAGGCATCGCCGAGCGGGTGCGCTTCCTGGGCCCGGTACCCTACCACCGCATCGGGGGCTACTACCGCCTGGCGGAGCTTTTCATCTTCGCCAGCGAGACAGAAACCCAGGGCCTCGTCATCTGGGAGGCCCAGGCCATGGGGGTCCCGGTGGTGGCGGTGGGGGCGGAAGGGGTTTTGGAAGGGGTGGAGGACGGCAGGACGGGCCACCTGGTGCCCCCGGGGATTACCGGGCCCTGGCGGAAAAAGCCCTTGAGCTCCTGCAGGACGAGGCCAAACGGCAGAGGATGGCCCTCCAGGCCCGCGCCTGGGCCATGGAGCGCTCGGCGGAGCGCATCGCCGAAAGGATTGTAGCGGTCTACGACGAGGCGAGCGAGATCCTAAGGGCCGAACCTAGGCGGCTTATCTTTCCCTTTCCCCGCCTTCCCCGAAGTAGCCTCGAGGATCGCCCAGGAGGTTTCTAGCCTGCCTAAGGAGAAACCTCCCCCACCCTCCCTTGAGCCTCCGGGCCGAGGTGAGGACCAAGGCCTCGGGCACGTAGCGCACCGGGCCAAGCCGGGCGAGCTTGTAGCCCAAAAGCACGTCCTCCCGGGCCTCCACCTCGGGGAAGCCCCCCACCCGGAGAGCGGCCTCCTTGAGGACCATCATGTTGGCTCCCGCCAGGTTGGGCTTTCCCAAAAGGGCCATGAGGCGCAGAAAGGCCCGGTAGCCCCACTCGGAAAAAGCGGCTTCCCAAGGGGAAACGCCATAGAAGCGCAAGGGACCATAGAGGGCCAAAGCGCCCTCCGCCCGGCGTGCAAGGGAAGCGAGCCAGTGGGAAAGGGGCCTGGAGTCGGCGTCGGTCATGGCCACCCACTCCCCCCGGGCGGCCAGGAGCCCCGCCTGGCGGGCGTGGGCCACCCCTTTTCGGGCGCAGTGGACCACCCGCACCCCAAAACCCTCCGCCACCTCCCGGGTGCGGTCGGTGGAGGCGTTGTCCACCACGATGACCTCAAAGGGGGGAAGGGACTGGGCCAGGATGGCCTCGAGGGCCCCGGCCAGGTAAGCCTCCTCGTTGTGGGCGGGGATCACCACGCTGATGCGCACGGGTATACTCTAGCGTGTTTCGCCTATTGCCGTGGGCCAGGGAAGGCCTTTCCGTCTTCCTGCGCCTCGTCTTGGCCGTGGGCCTCATGGAGGGGGTAAGGAGCGGGTTTTTCGCTGGGCTTATGCCCTTTTACGCCCCCGAGCGCCTCCACCTGGGCCCCGCCGTCTTCACCCTGGCCTACACCCTCCACCAACTGGCGGAAAACCTCTCCAAAAGCTTTGGCGGCCTTCTGGCGGAGCGGGTGGGCTTCGGCAAGACCGCTAGCCTAGCGGGAGGGGTGGGGCTTCTGGTCCTCTTCCTCACCCCCCAGGCGGAAGCCGCCTGGATCCTCTGGGCCTTGGCCACCCTCTGGGGCCTCTCCCTCTCCACCCTCTACCCGGGGCTCATGACCCTGGCGAGCCGCATCGCCGTGCCCGGGCGGGAGGCCAGGGCCCTTTCCTTCACCCTCACCCTGGTCCTGCCCTGGGCGGGCATCGGCCTCGTGGGGGTGGGGCAGGTGGCCCAACGCCACCCCGAGGCGGCCCTCACCCTTCTCCTCCTGGCCCAAGGTATAGCCCTCCTCCTCACCCTAAGCCTTTTCGCCTTCCGCATCCCCCTGCCGCCCCCGAAGCGGGAGGCGTACCCTTGGGGCCGCCTTCTCCTTTTCCTTCCCGCCGCCTTCGGCCAGACCTTCGCCCCCGCCCTGGTATCCCTCTCCCTCCTCCGCTACGCCAAGGAGCGGTTCGGCCTCGAGCCCTTGGCCTTAGGAGGCTTCCTCCTCCTCGGAGGCGGGCTCGCCTTTGGCCTCCTGCCCCTTACGGGCAGGCTGGTGGACCGCCGGGGCTACCGCCTGGCCCTTTTGGGAGGACTTTTCCTCCTGGGCTTCGCCATGTTGCGCCTGGCCTCCACCCAAAGCCTGGCCGAGGTGGCCCTCCTCGCCGTGCTAGGGGGGGTTGGCTTTAGCCTTTTCCTGCCCGGATGGAACGGGTTCTTGGCCAAGAACCTGCCCGAGGAGAACCGGGCCGCCATCTGGGGCGGGCTCATGACCGTGGAGGGGCTAGGGGTGGCCTTGGGGCCTGCGGCAGGGGGGGTGCTGTGGCAAGCCTTTGGCCCGCAAGCGCCCTTCGTGGCGGGTAGCGCCATCTTCTTCGCCCTAAGCCTCTTCTATGCCTTCGTTCTCGGGAGAGTGCGATGGAGCTAGCCCTGGGCCTCATCCTCCTCCTCTATGGCCTTTCCGACCTCCTTTTCCGCTTCCTCGGCCTCGGCGCCTATGCCCACGGAAGCCGGCGCGAGGCCAAGGTGGCCCTCACCTTTGACGACGGCCCTTCGGAACGGACCGAAGCCCTCCTCGCCCTCCTCCGGCGCCACGGGGTGAAGGCCACCTTTTTCCTCACGGGGGAAAGGGCGAGGGCCCACCCCCACCTGGTGGAGGCCATCCGGAAGGAAGGGCACCAGGTGGAGGACCACGGGGCGTACCACCGGGCCTTAGGGCTTCTCCTCCCCTGGGTGGAGTGGCGGCACATGGCGCAAAACCCCGCCCGGTACTACCGCCCGCCCCACGGCCTCCATACCCCCTTCACCCGGCCCTTCGCCCGGGCCCTAGGCAAGCGCATCGCCCTTTGGGACCTGGAAAGCAAGGACTGGCTTCCCCTTTCCCCCGAGGCCCTGGCGGAAAGGCTCCTTTACTACCTGCGCCCGGGCTCGGTGGTCCTCCTGCACGATGGGCCCGAGCGCACCCTAAGGCTTTTGGAAATCGCCTTGCCCAAGCTGCTCGCCCTGGGCTACCGGCCCGTGACCCTGGACGAGCTGAAGCCCCTTCCCCTCACCCCCCGGCTCGCCCTTATCCGGGGCCTCCAGGGGCTCGAGGAGCGCTACAACCTCCGCCACCGGGTGGCGCGGGCGGGGCTTGGCCCCTTTGACCTCTTCCGGGTGGAGAAAAAGCCCTTCCCCGGGCCGAGCCTCCCGGGCCTGCCTAAGGGAACCCCCGCCCTGGAGCTCCATCTGGAAAGCCAGCGGGCCATGGAGCTCACCCCCTTGGAGGCCATCCGCCACACCCGGGAAAGCCTCAAGAAGGTGGCCGCCCTCGTGGCCCAGGACCCCGAGATAGGGCTCGTGTACGGCTATAGCTCCCTGGCCCCCGGCGGGAGGCTCTTTGGCTTCCAAACCGCCCCCCTCCCCCTCCTCCCCCGCCTGGTGGCGAGCCTGGCCAGCGCCTGGTTCTACTGGCTTTACCGGGGGGAGCTCCCCAAACGGGAAAACCTCTGGGCAAGCCTCGCCTACCTCAGCCGGGAGGAGCTTTTACGGCGATTCCCACCGTCCACTCCCGCTTCCCTACCCCTGGAACCCGGTGAACGCTAAACCCCGCCCCTTGGAGGGCCCGGCGGAAGGCCCCTTGCGCCGAGTAGGTGGCAAGGCGTCCTCTCGGCCTGAGGGCTTGGCGAAGCCTCTGGAGGACCGGGGGTTCCCAAGCCTCGGGGTTCACTTTGGGGCTAAAGGGGTCTAGAAACACCGCCGTGGCCCAGGCCCGGGGCAGGGCCACCTCCCGGATATCCCCAAAGAGGAGGCGGAGCTCCCCCCAAGGCCCCGCAAAGCGCTCGGCGGGCCAGGCCTTAAGGATCTCCGCAAACACCCCTTCCGCCCGGGGAAGGGGAAGGGCAAGCCGCAAAAGGACCTCCCGGGGCAAGGGCTCTTTCTCCACCGCCAGGTAGCGGAGCCTCACCCCCCTCGCAAGGGCGCTTTCCAAGGCCGCCCGGAAGTTCACCCCCAGGCCGAAGCCCACCTCGAGGACCCTAGGGGCCGGGTGCAGGTGGGTCAGGGTCTTCTCCACGTAGAGCCTGCGGGCCTGCAGGAGGGCCCCCTGCCGGGGGTGGTAGGCCTCCCGGTAGCGGGGATGGTACAGGGTGGGGGTCCCGTCCGCCGTGAGGAAGCGCTCCATCCTGCATAGAATACCCCCATGGAGCTTAGCCTTTGGGACAAGCTTTCCGGAACCTTGGTGAACACCCTTACCGTGGTGGTGGGCACGGGGCTTGGGCTCCTCCTCCGGGGCCGGCTTCCCGAGCGCATGGCCCGCATCATGGTCCAGGGGGTGGGGCTCACCACCCTCTTCATCGGGCTCTCCATGGCCCAGGCCCTGGGCCGGGCCAAGGGAGGGGCCCTAGACGGGGTGGTCCTGGGGCTTATCGCCCTGGTGGCGGGGGGGCTTCTGGGGGAGTGGGCCCGGGTGGAGGACGGCCTGGAGGGCCTAGGGGAGAAGATCAAACAGGCGGTGCGGGGGGGAGGGAGCTTCACCGAGGGCTTCGTGGCGGCAAGCCTCCTCTTCTGCGTGGGGCCCATGACCCTCCTCGGCTCCATCCAAAACGGCCTCACGGGGGATGCGAGCCTCCTCCTCCTCAAGGCCACCCTGGACGGCATGAGCGCCATCGCCCTCACGAGCTCCTTCGGGATCGGGGTGGGGTTTAGCACCCTGGTGATCCTCCTCTACCAAGGGGGGGTGGCCCTCCTGGCGGGCACGCTCAGCCAGGCCCTCCCCGACCCCGCCCAGGACCCCCGGGTCCTCCTCACCACGGGGGTGGGGGGGCTGATGGTCCTTGGGGTCGGGGTGAACCTCCTGGGGCTCACCAAGGTGCGGGTGGGCTCCTTCCTCCCCGCCCTCCTCCTCGCCCCCCTCGTGTGGTGGCTCGCCGAGCTCCTGACGTAGAATGCCCACCATGGAGCTTTCCCTTGACCTCCTGCGCAAGCTGGAGGAGCTTGCCAAAATCCGCCTTTCCGAAGAGGAAGAGCCCCTCCTCCTCCAGGACCTGAAGCGCATCCTGGCCTTCGTGGACGCCCTCCCCCAGGTGGAAGGGATAGAGGACGAAACCCCCGCGGGCCGCCTGCGGGAGGACGAGCCCGCCCCTTCCCTCTCCCAGGCCGAGGCCCTGGCGCTCGCCCCCGAAAGGGAGGAGGGGTTCTTCCGCGTGCCCCCCGTTTTGGAGTAGCCATGGTGGACCTAAAGCGCCTGCGCAAGGAGCCCGAGGTCTTCCGCAAGGCCATCCGGGAAAAGGGTATCCCCTTGGACCTAGACGCCCTCCTGGCCCTGGACCAGGAGGTGCAGGGCCTAAAGCAACGCCTCCAGGACCTGCAGACGGAGCGGAACCGCATCGCCAAGGAGGTGCCCAAGGCCCCCCCGGAGGCCAAGGAGGCCCTCATCGCCCGGGGGAAGGCCTTGGGGGAGGAGGCGAAGGGGCTGGAGGAGGCTTTAAGGGAAAAGGAAGCCCAGCTCATGGAGCTCCTCCTCCAGGTGCCCCTTCCCCCTTGGCCCGGGGCCCCCATAGGGGAGGACGACAGCGCCAACGTGGAGATCAAGCGGGTGGGAAGCCCAAGGGCGTTTTCCTTCCCGCCCCTGGACCACGTGGCCCTCATGGAGAAGAACGGCTGGTGGGAGCCCCGGATCAGCAAGGTATCGGGAAGCCGCTCCTACGCCCTAAGGGGCGACCTCGCCCTCTACGAGATGGCCCTCCTCCGCTTCGCCATGGACTTCATGGCCAAGCGGGGCTTCCTCCCCATGACCCTTCCCTCCTACGCCCGGGAGATGGCCTTCGTGGGCACGGGCCACTTCCCCGCCGCCCGGGACCAGGTCTGGGCCATCGCCGGCACCGACCTCTACCTCACGGGCACGGCGGAGGTGGTCCTAAACGCCCTCCATAGCGGGGAAATCCTGGCCTACGAGGAGTTGCCCAAGCGCTACGCCGGCTACGCCCCCGCCTTCCGCTCGGAGGCGGGGAGCTTTGGCAAGGACGTGCGGGGGCTTCTTCGGGTCCACCAGTTCCACAAGGTGGAGCAGTACGTGCTCACCGAGGCGAGCCTCGAGGCCTCGGACCAAGCCTTCCAGGAGCTCTTGCAAAACGCCGAGGAAATCCTAAGGCTTTTGGAGCTCCCCTACCGCCTCCTAGAGGTCTCCACCGGGGACATGGGCCCGGGGAAGTGGCGGCAGGTGGACCTGGAGGTGTTCCTCCCCTCGGAGGGGCGCTACCGGGAAACCCACTCCTGCTCCGCCCTCCTGGACTGGCAGGCCCGGCGGGCGGGGCTCCGCTACCGGGACCCCGAGGGCCGGGTCCAGTACGGCTACACCCTCAACAACACCGCCCTCGCCACCCCCCGCATCCTGGCCATGCTCCTGGAAAACCACCAGCTGGAGGACGGAAGGGTGCGGGTGCCCGAGGCCCTGGTGCCCTACGTGGGGAAGGAGGTGCTGGAGCCGTGCGGCTAGAAGGGGCGGAGCTTAGGATCCTGGAGCTTCCCCTGAAGTTCCGGTTTGAGACGAGCTTTGGGGTCCAGACCAAGCGCACCATCCTCCTCCTAAGGCTCTTTGGGGAGGGCCTCGAGGGCCTGGGGGAAGGGGTGATGGAAAGGCTTCCCCTTTACCGGGAAGAAACGGTGGAAGGGGCCCGCTACCTCCTGGAGGAGGTCTTCCTGCCCGAGGTCCTGGGCAAGGTCTTCCCGAACCCCGAATCCCTCGGGCAAGCCCTCTCCCCCTTCCGGGGAAACCCCATGGCCAAGGCGGTATTGGAGATGGCCTTTTACGACCTCTATGCCAAGGGCCTCTCCAAGCCCCTTTACCAGGTCCTGGGCGGGGTGCGGGAATGGGTGGAGGTGGGGGTTTCCCTGGGCATCCAACCCACGGTGGCGGACACGCTGAAGGCGGTGGAAAGGCACCTGGACCAGGGCTACCGCCGCATCAAGCTCAAGATCAAGCCGGGCTGGGACTACGAGGTCCTGAAGGCGGTGCGCCAGGCCTTCCCCGAGGCCACCCTCACCGCCGACGCCAACTCCGCCTACCGCCTCGCCGACTTCGCCCGCCTGAAGCGCCTGGACGAGCTGGCGCTGGACTACATTGAACAGCCCCTGGGCTACGACGACATCCTGGACCACGCCAAGCTCCAACGGGAGCTCGCCACCCCCATCTGCCTGGACGAAAGCCTCACCTCCAAGGAGAAGGCCAGGAAGGCCATTGAGCTTGGGGCGGGGCGGGTCTTCAACATCAAGCCCGCCCGGCTTGGGGGGCATACGGAAAGCCTCAAGGTCCACGCCCTGGCCGAGGCCGCCGGCATCCCCTTGTGGATGGGGGGGATGCTGGAGGCGGGGGTGGGGCGGGCCCACAACCTGCACCTGGCGAGCCTGCCCGGTTTCACCAAGCCGGGGGACGTGAGCTCGGCGAGCCGCTACTGGGAGGAGGACATCGTGGAGGAGGCCCTTGAGGCCCAAGGGGGCCTCATGCCCGTGCCCCAGGGGCCGGGGATTGGGGTGCACCTGAAGCTTCCCTTCGTGGAGCGGATCACCCTATGGAAACGGTACTTGTCCGCGAGCTAAAGGGCTGGGAGGAGCTGGAAGGGGTGGTGGCCCTCCAGGAGGCCATCTGGGGGCGGGACGCCCGGGACCTGGTGCCCCGGGGCCTCCTCATCGCCAGCCAGGACGAGGGGGGGCTGGTGGCTGGGGCCTTTGTGGAGGGGCGGATGGTGGGCTTCGTCTTCGGCTTCCCCACCGCCGACCCCACCCGGCACCACTCCCACATGCTAGGGGTCCTGGAGGCCTACCGGGGCACGGGGGCGGCCCTGCTCCTCAAGCGCTTCCAGCGGGACTGGTGCCTGGCCCGGGGCGTGCGCCAGGTGGTCTGGACCTTTGACCCCCTAAGGGGGGTGAACGCCAACTTCAACCTCAGGAAGCTCGGGGCCACCGCCAGGACCTACCTCCCGGATCACTACGGCCCCATGACCGGCATCAACGCCGGGGCCCCTTCGGACCGGCTTCTGGCCGAGTGGGACCTGCTTGCCCCAAGGGTCTACGCCCGCATCTACGCCCCGCCCTCCCCGCCCAAGGCGGAGCGCCTTCCCCAAGCGAACCGGGTGGAAGAGGAGGTACCCCTAGAAGCCCGCCTGGACCTGGAGGCCCCGCGGCTTCTCTTCCAGATCCCCGAGGACTGGGGGAGGATCCTTCGGGAAGACCCCGCCCTGGCCCTGAGGTGGCGGGAGCATAGCCGCCAGGTCCTCGGCCACTACTTCACCCGAGGCTACGTGGCGGTGGACTTCCTGCGCCACCCAAACCGCTATGTTCTGGCTAAAGACGGAGCTCTGGACCGCTGAGGTGGTCTACGCCGGCTTCGGCACCCCCATGCTCCGGGGAGCCTTGGCGGTGCAGGGGGGGCACGTGGTGGGGGTGGGAAGCCTCGAGGCGCTCCAGGCCCGCTTCCCCGGGGCGCCCGTGGTGGCGAAGGGGAAAGCCCTCCTTCCCCCGCCCGTGAACGCCCACACCCACCTGGACCTAAGCCTCCTGCCCCTTTACCAAGGGCCTTTTGCCGGCTTTCTCCCCCACGTGGTGGCCCACCGGGAGAAGCGGGGGCTTTTGGGGGCGAGGCGGGGGCTAGAGGAGCTTCTGACAAGCGGGGTAGGCGCCTTCGCCGACATCGTCTTTAAGGACGAGGTGATGGACTTCCTCCTCCTGGAAAGCCCGCTTCCGGGCGTGGCCTTCTACGAGGTCTTCGCCCCGGACCCCAAGGAGGCCGAGGAGGTCTTCGCCCGGGTGAAGGCCAAGGTGGAGGGGTGGCGGAGGCGGGAAGGAAGGGTAAAGGTGGGGCTTTCCCCCCACGCCCCCTACTCCGTAAGCCCATCCCTCCTTAAGCGGCTTGCCCAGTACGCCCAGGCCGAGGGCATCCCCCTGATGGTCCACGTGGCGGAAAGCCCGGAGGAGGTGGCCTTCCTCCGGGAGGGAAAGGGGCCCTTAGCGGAGGTATACCGCCGCTTTAGCCCAACCCCCTTCACGCCCCCGGGCCTCACCCCCGTGCGCCACCTCCACGCCCTGGGAGTCCTGGGCCCCCATACCCTCCTGGTGCACGGGGTGCAGGTGGACGAGGAGGAGGTGGCCCTCCTGGCCGAAACCGGGACCAAGGTGGTGCTTTGTCCCCGTTCCAACCAGAACCTGGAGGTAGGGGAAGCCCCCATCCCCCTCTACGCCCGGTACGGGGTGGAGCTCGCCCTGGGCACGGACTCCCGGGCCAGCAGCCCCGACCTGGACGTGCGCCAGGAGGCCCTTTTCCTCTGGGGCAAGGTGGACCCCCGCCTCCTGGTGCGGGCCCTCACCCGAGGGGGGTACAGGGCCTTGGGCCTCGCCACGCCCCGGATCACCCGGGGAACGCCCGTTTCTCTGGTACACTCCCTCTGATGCGCCCTTCGGGCCGCGGCCCCCACCTTTCCCTGCCCCCCTTCTGGGACGAGGAGGTGCGCCAGACGGGGCCCCTCATCCTCTACAGCGCCTTCACCGGGGCTCTGGCGGGGCTCTCGGTAGCCCTGCTGAACCTGGCCCTCCGGGCCCTGGCCGAAGGGGTGGGTGGCCTTTTCGGCTACCTGGCCCCTGAGCCCCCGGGGGAAGGGGGGCTTCTCCAGGCCTTCACGGGGCCGGGCCTCTGGCCCCTGGCCTTCCTCCTTCCGCCCCTTTACGCCCTCACGAGCTACCTGGGCACGGGGCAGGGGCTTGCCGCCCTCCTGCGCCGGGTGCGGGAAGGGACCCCAGCCCCCTGGCTCACCCACCCCCGGGCGGTGCTGGGCGGAACGTTGCAGATCGCCCTCTACTCCCCCATGGGCCGGGAGGGGCCTTTTGGGGTTTTAGGCCTTTGGCTTGGCCTCCTCCTGGACCGCCGCTTTCCCCGCCTGGGCGGGGGACTGGCCTTTGCGGGGCTGGCCGCTGGGCTTGGGACCGCTTTCCACGCCCCGGTGGCGGGGGCTCTCCTGGCCACGGAAATCCTTTACCGCTCGCTCCTCCTCGAGGCCCGCGCCCTCACCCCCGCCCTCATCGGGGCCCTTTCGGGCTTTGCCGTCTACGGGGCCTTCTTCGGCTACGAGCCCCTTCTCCCCTTTCCCGTGAGCCTGGACGTGGCAAGCCTCCCTGCGGGCCTTCTCCTCGGGGTTCTGGCCGCCGCCTTGGCCACCTTGTGGACCGAAGGGGGAAAGGCGGTTTCCGCCTGGCTCAAACCCCTCCCCTTCCCCCTCCGCCACGCCCTTTTGGGCCTTGCCCTCGCCCTCGCCCTCCTCTTCCTCCCAGAGGCCTTGGGAAACGGCCTCGGCTGGGTGGCGGTGGCCACCACGCCCCTTCTCGCCCCTTGGGCGCTCCTTTACCTCCTTCTCGCCAAACTCCTCCTCCTCATCCTCGCCGTGGGCGTGCGGGCCTATGGGGGGCCCTTCACCCCAGCCCTGGTCCTGGGAGGGCTTTTGGGGGCGCTCCTCTCCCGCCTGGCCGGCCCCTTTGACCTGCCGGCCGAGGCCCTGGCCCTGGCGGGCGGGGTGGCGGTCCTGGCAGGGGTAGCCCGGGCCCCCTTCGCCAGCCTGGCCCTGGCGGCGGAGTGGGGCGGGTACGCAAGCCTGCCGTTGGCGCTACCCGCCGTCTTCCTGGCCTACGCCCTTACCCCCGCCCACGACCCGGAGGAGGGCCTTAAGGAAGCGCCGGCCACGCCGGAGGGCTCTCCGTCTGAAACGCCTCCGCAAAGCGAACGCCCGCCTCGAGGCCCAGAAGCCGCCGCCGGGCCCGAAACTCCTCCAGGCTGAAGGGCCAACGGTAAAACTCCCGGTAGAAGGCAAAGACCGCCTCCGCCACCTCCTGCGTGGGGGTGGTGTCCACGTAGACCAAGGGGCGGGCCAGCTCCTTCCTGGGGTAATGGTAGAGCCTCACGGGCTTCCGGTGGGCTTCCCCCACCAGCTTGGGGATACGGCAGAGCTTTAGGGCGGAAAGCACCGCCTGGTGGGTGGCCCGGTGGTCGGGGTGCACGTCCAAGGGGTCCCAGGTGAGGACGGCGTCGGGGCGGAACTCCGCCATGATGCGGGCTAAGGCCAAAGCCTCCTCCCTCCCCCCGGTGAGGAGGGTGTCGCCAAAGGGCAAGAAGCGGTACACGGCGCCGATGAGCCCCGCCACATGGGCCCCGTGCCCCTCCCGCACCCGCGCCACCTCCTCAGGGGGGGCGTCGCCGAACTGGCTCGCAAGCTCCCCCCTGGTCATCCAGACCAGCATCACCTGGTCGCCCCTTCGGGCGTGGAGGGCCAGGGTCCCCGCCGCACCGATCTCGTCATCGGGATGGGCGAACACGGCGAGTAGGTTCATGGGCTAGAGTCTACCCGCCTTGCCCGGGAAGGGGGAACCCCTTAGGATGGGGCCTAATATGGTACGGGGTATACGGGGCGCCATCACCGTGGAGGAGGACACGCCCGAGGCCATTCACCAAGCCACGCGGGAACTCCTCCTGAGGATGCTGGAGGCCAACGGCATCCGAAGCCACGAGGAGCTCGCCGCCATCATCTTCACCGTGACGGAGGACCTCACCTCCGCCTTCCCAGCGGAGGCCGCCCGGCAGATCGGCATGCACCGGGTGCCCCTCCTCTCCGCCCGGGAGGTGCCGGTGCCGGGAAGCCTGCCCCGGGTCATCCGGGTCCTGGCCCTTTGGAACACCGACACCCCCCAGGACCGGGTACGCCACGTCTACCTGCGGGAAGCGGTGAGGCTCCGCCCCGACCTGGAAAGCGCCCAGTAACCTAGAATCCAAGCACCTGGGCCCATGGGGTGGGCTCCTTGGGGCTCACGTAGCCCGTGTCCATCTGGGCGAGCTGGAGCCGGCCCGAATACTCTTCGTTCACCGCATGCCAGTAGGTGTACTCCTCAATCACCCAGATGCCCGACTCCCGGGCCCCGTTGCCGCTCGCCTTCACCCCGCCAAAGGGGAGGTGGGCCTCGGCCCCCACGGTGGCGTTGTTGATGCTGGTCATGCCCGCCCGGATGCCCACCTTGAAGAGGTAGGCCCAGTGGCGGTGGTTGGTGTAGATGGCGCTAGAAAGGCCGTAGGGCGTGGCGTTGGCCACCCGGATGGCCTCCTCAATCCCGTCCACCTTTACCAGGTTGATGGTGGGGCCGAAGATCTCCTCCTGGAACTGGCGCATGCCGGGGGCTGCCTCCCAAACCGTGGGCCAGCCATAAAGCCCCGCCTCGGGGTCCCCTAGGAACCGGGGGTAGGGGTTGTCCCGGGTAATGCGCCCCCGGCCGAAAAGGAGCGTGGCCCCGTCTTCCCTACCCCTGGCGTAGTGCTCCTCCCAGCGGCGGAAAAGCCTTTCGTTGAGGAAGGGCCCGTAGGTGACCTCGGGGTGGAGGAGGGGGTTGCCCACCACCGTGGCCTCGGTGCGCTCTAGAAAACGCTTTTTAAAGGCTTCGTAAATGGGGGCGTCCACCAGGATGTTCCCGGCGCTGGTGCACCGTTGCCCTCCCGTGGCGAAGGCGCTCCACCAAGCCCCCTCCACCGCCAGGTCCAGGTCGGCGTCCCGCATGACCACCAGGGGGTTCTTGCCGCCAAGCTCCAGGGTGGGCCGGATGAGGTTCCGCCCCGCCACCTCCCCGATCCAGCGCCCCACCTGGGTGCTCCCCGTGAAAGCGAACTTGTTCAATAGCCCCTCGTCCATAAGCTCCACCAACCACTGCCCGGTGGAGCCCTTACCCCCGCCGAAGACCACGTTGATGACCCCAGGCGGCAGGCCCGCCTCCTCAAAGAGCTTGACGAAGACATAGGAGAGGGTGGGGGAGTCGTCCGAGGGCTTCCACACCACGGTGTTTCCCGTGAGGACCGCCGGGATGAGCTTCCAGCTGGGCACGGCGATGGGGAAGTTGCCGGCGGTAATCATGCCCACCACCCCCAGGGGCCTGCGGAAGGTGAAAAGCTCCTTGTCCCGCATCTCGCTGGGCACGGTCTGGCCGTACAGCCTACGCCCCTCGGAGGCGAAGAAGAGGGCGGTGTCTATGGCCTCCTGCACGTCCCCGCCCGCCTCCTTGAAGGTCTTCCCCACCTCCCGCACCATGAGGCGGGTTAGGGTGGGCTTTTCCCGCTCCAGGATCTTCGCCAGGTTGAAAAGCACCTGGCCCCGCACCGGGGCCGGGGTACGGCTCCAGACCTCAAAGGCCTCCCGGGCCTTAAGGGCCGCCTTGCGCAGGGTATCCTTGGTGCCCTCGGGGAAGCGGGCCACCAGGTCTTCCCGGTCCGAGGGGTTGGGGCGCTCCAAGGCTTCCCCTTCCCAAACCTCCTCGCCCCCGATGAGGTGGCCGAACTCCAGGGTGTTCCCGTACTTGGCGGAAAACGCCTTCATGCTGACCTCCAAGGGGATTTTAGCGGATACTGGGCGCATGCCGCCCCACCGCGACCCCTTGGTCTACCTGCCCCCCTTCCTTTGGGCGCTCAACGTGGTGGCCTCCCGCTTGGCCATGGGCGAGGTGGGCCCAGCATGGGGCTCCTTTTTGCGCTTTGCCCTCGCCCTGCCCTTCTTCCTCCTCACCCTGCGCCGCCTACCCTCCCTCCAGCCCCTAGGCCAGACCCTTTTCCTGGCCTTAAGCGGGGTGGCGGTGTTCAACCTGGTCTTTTTCTCCGGGGTGCGGCTCGCCCCGGCCTCGGATGCGGCGGCGGTGGCCGCCCTTTATCCCCTCTCCACCGCCTTCGCCTATAACCTTTACTTCCCCCCCCTTTCGGATATTCAATGCATACCCCCTTGACAAGCCAAAGGAAAAGGGGGCGCTTGGTGAGCTGTGGAAGCACACCAGACGCCCCCTTCCATCCTACCCCTGCCCCTGGAGGAACTGGTCCCCCTGCTCCAGGCATGGCTCCAAGCCCGCTTGCCAGAAGGGGAGAGAAAACCCGGCAGGCCCAGGACCTTCTCCGACCTCAGCCTCTTTCTCTTCCACCTGGTCCGCGCCCTCCTGGGCTTCTCCAGCGAACGCATGCGCCGGGAACTGGCCCGCAACCCTAGGCTCCGCAAGCGCCTCGGTCTAGAGCGCGTTCCCTCCTCTGCCACCCTCAGCGAGCGGAGCCGGAAGCTACCCTGGCCCCTCCTGCGGGGAGGGAAGCGGGTGGGCCGGGGGAGGCGGGTGCTGGCCATGGACGCCACCCTTCTCCCCGCCCAGAGGTCGGATGGGGAGGCGGCTTGGGGCGTGGGCTCGGATGGGGGCTGGGTTTATGGGTACAAGCTCCACCTCCTCGTGGACCTGGACACGGGGGAGGTGCTGGCCCTACGGGTGACCCCGGCCTCATGGCACGACTCCCCGGTGGGGCGGGGGATGCTCTGGGGGGTGGAGAGGTTTCCTGGGGAGAAGCCCCCCGTGGTGGTGGCGGACGCGGCCTACGAGGGGGAAGCCAACTTTCGGTTGACGAGGAGGCGAGGGATGCTTCTGGTGACGGGGCATAACCGGAGACGGGGAAGGCCAAAGGGGAGGGGGCGGCTTTTGAACCTGCGGCGGCGGGGGAGAGGTGCGTACCGGAGGCTTTTGGGGCGGCGGTGGGAGCTGGAGACGGTCTTTGGTCTGCTGAAGGGGCCGATGGGGCTGGTGGGGGCGGTGGGGAGGGTACGGGGGCTGAAGGCGGTGGCCCTGCAAGTGGAAGCTTGGGTGATGGCCTGGAGCGTGGTGGCCCAGCTTCTTGGGCAGGCGGGTCTGCCCATCACCCGGGTGTTGCGGGCGGTGGCGTGAGGTGAGTACGCAGGTGAATATCCGAAAAGGGGGCTTTACTTCCGCAAGCCCTTTTCCTCCAAACTCCTTCTCGGGCTTCTCCTTTCGGGAAGCGGGGTCGTCCTCTTGGCCTTGGGCCACGCCGCAGGCGGGGGTAAAGACCGGCTTCTCGGGGACCTCCTCCTGGTTTTGGCTGCCCTCCTTTGGGGCATCTACAGCGTGGGGGTCACCCTGGCAGTTAGGGGGCGGGAACCCCTGGAGGTCACGGCGGCCAGCATGCTCCTAGGAAGCCTCCTCCTCTTTCCCGTGGCCCTCTTTTCCCCGTTCGGAGCGGCAAGCCTGAAAGGGTGGGCCGCCCTCCTCTATACCGCCTTGGGCGGCGCTTTCCTCGCCTTCACCCTTTGGGGAAGGGTGCTCCAGCGCCACCCCGCAAGCCTGGTGGCGCCCTTCATGAACCTGACCCCTGCGCTCGCCCTCCTCCTGAGCCTCCTCCTCCTGGGGGAAGCCCCCAAGGGGATGGACCTCCCGGGGCTTCTCCTCATCGGCCTCGGGGTCTACCTTACCCAACGGCGTTAGCCAAACTTGGCCTTTAGGGCCCGGAGGGTGGCGGGGGGCACCAGCTTGGAAACATCCCCCCCGTAGCGGGCGATTTCCTTCACCATGGTGCTGGAGACAAAGGAGTAGCGGGTAGCGGCCAGAATGAAAAGGGTTTCCAGCCCCGGCAGGAGCTGGCGGTTGAGGTGGGCCATCTGGAGCTCATACTCGTAGTCGGAAACCGCCCTGAGGCCCTTCACGATGGCCTGGGCCCCCATCCGCTTCACGAAGTCCACCAGGAGGCCGGAGAAGGTGTGGGCCTCCACGTTCTGCAGGTGGGCGGTGGCCTCCCGGATGATGCTGAGGCGCTCCTCGGCGGTGAAGAGGTACTGGCCCCGCTTGTTGGGGTTTTCCAAGACGGCCACGGTCACCTTGTCAAAGAGGCGGCTCGCCCGCTGGATCACGTCCAGGTGGCCGTTGGTGAGGGGGTCAAAGCTTCCGGGATAGACCACGTGCATTCATACCTCCACGAAGGTAAGGGCGTTTTCCCCGTAGGCCCGCCGCTCCCCTAGGGGAAGCCGGAGGTCCTTGGGATGCTGCAGAATGTAAAGTCCGCCTTCCTCCACCAGACCGCTTTCCAAAAGGGCCTGGAAGGCCGCCACCAGGTCCAAGGGATAGGGCGGGGCCATGAAGGCCACGGTGTAGCGCTCCCCCTTGGCCCTCGCCTCGGGCAGGAAGACCTCCACGGGCAAGGGCACGATGCGCACGGGAAGCCCCGTGCGCCGGGCGTTCTCCTTGAGGAGGCGGACGGCCTCCGGGTCCTTTTCCACCAAGGTGGCCTGCCAGCCCTCGCTGGCGGCCTCGAGGCCCACCGCCCCGCTCCCCGCATAGAGGTCCAAAAAGCGCCCCTTGCCGGGGTAGCGAAGGCGCAGGTAGTCAAAGAGGGCCTTCCTTAGCCGCACCGGGGAGGGCCGTGCCGAGGCGGGCACCTTGAGGGGCACCCCCTTGGCCTTGCCGCCCAGAATCCTCACCACGCCCCTTAGCTTAAAGCTCCAGGACCAGGCGGCAAAGCCTTTCCACCCCGCCCCCAAGCTCCTCCAGGGTGATGAGGAGGTCCAGGTGGGCCAAGGTGGTGGCCCGGCTCTCCGGCCTTCCCCCCTCGAGGCGGGCGAGGTGGGCCCGGCGCAAGCGGTCCAAAAAGGCCTCCAAGGCGGGGGCCTGCCGCAAGACCTCTTCCGCCAGGGCCTTTTCCCCCGCGCCCAAGGCGGCCGCCAGGAGCTCAAGCCGCTTTAGGACCTCCCTTAAGGCCTCCAAGAGGTCCTCCCGCCCCTCGGGGCTAAAGGTGAGCCCTTGTGCCCAAAGCCTTTCCGCCTGGCGCACAATCCGCCGCACCAAATCCCCCAGGTGCTCTAGCTCCGAGGCCATGACGAAAAAGCGCACCGCCCGCTCGTCCCTTGTCCGGGTGGAAAGTTCCGCCGTATAAAGGACCACCTCCCGGGTGAGGCGGTCCACCTTTTCCTCCAAGGGGACCAGGTCCGCCTCGCCCCCCTCCTCCTGGGCCAGGACCCTGACCGCCTGGGCCAGCATCCCCCGCACCGCATCCGCCACCCGGGCAAGCTCCCTTTGCACCAGGGCGAAGGCGAGGCCCGGCGTTTCCAGGGCCTCCTGGGAGAGGTACTTGGGGACGACGCCCCGCTTGGGGAAAACCCGCTCCGCTAAAGCGGCGTAGCGCCCCCCCAAGGGCAAGAAGCCCAAGGCGAAGGCGAGGTGGGCGAGGGCGTGAAACCCCACCACCCCCAAGGGGCTAAGCCACGGGAGGAGGAACCCAAGGGGCAAGGAAAGGAGGAAGCGGTGGGCGAGGAGCACCCCCCCAAGGGGCAAGGCCTCCCGCCTGCCCGCAAGGTAAGCCCAAAAGAGGGCCCCGGAAACCCCCACCCCCGCCCCCAGGACCAAGGCCATGGCCCCCTCCTGGCCCAGGGCCGGGGAAAGGGCCAAGGCCAAGGCCGCCACCCCGTTGGCCGTGGCGAGCAGAAAGGACAGGAGGAAGCCCAAAAGGTATAGGCCCAAGGGGCCTGGGTCCAACAGGACCAAAAAGGGCCTTAGGCCCTCCACCCCCTCTCCCATGCGCAAAAACCCTAAGAAAAGGAGCCCGACCCCGAGGAAAAAGAAGGCCACCCGGCGAAGGCCAGGCCATAGGAGAAAAGGGAGCCCGAGGACCAAGAAAGCCTCCGCCAACTCCCTCTGGGCCAAGGACACCACCCCCACCCAAAAGGCCGCCCCCGCCGTGGCGGCCAAGGAAAGGAGGGCGGCCTGCCCAAGGCCCAGCACCCCGCTTTCCACAAGCCCGAGGGCCAGGAGGGAAAACCCCGTGCCGCTTCCCGAAAGGAGCCCCAAGAAAAACCCGGCCCCCAGAACGCCCAAGGGATGGCCCATGGCCCGGGCCAGGAGGTGGCGCCTGGCCTTCAGGCCCGCAAGCCCCTCCCCCACCAAGTGGAGCCCCAGCAAAAGTAGGGCAAGCCCCGCCCAGAAGCCCACGCCCGGAGTATACGGAAAAGCCGGCCCTGAGGCCGGCCTTTCTGGTCGGGGAGACTGGATTTGAACCAGCGACCCCCTCGTCCCGAACGAGGTGCGCTACCGGGCTGCGCTACTCCCCGTAGCGGAAGCCAGTATAGGCCATGGAGGGGAAAAGGTCAAAGGGGTTGACGGGGGAGGCGGTTTTTCCTACACTGGCTCCTAACCGCGCCGGGGCGCGGCGAAAACCAGCCCGTTCTCTTATCCAGAGCGGTGGAGGGTACGGCCCTGTGAAGCCGCGGCAACCTCCTGCCCCTTCCGTTCCATAGCCGGAAACGGGCGGGGTTGGTGCCAACGCCGGCCCGGGCGGGGGAAACGCCCGGGGACGATAAGAGAGGGGGGTAAGCGCCACGCCCAACCCCTTCTTGGCGAGAGAACGGTCTTGCCGGGAAGGGGCTTTTTATGGCCCCTTCCAAGCGCCCCAGGCCGGGTCTTGGAAAGGAGGCCGAGGATGCGTTTTGAGACCCTGCAGCTCCACGCCGGTTACGAGCCGGAACCCACCACGCAAAGCCGCCAGGTTCCCATCTACCCCACCGCGAGCTACGTCTTCCAAAGCCCCGAGCACGCCGCCGATCTCTTCGCCTTGCGGGCCTTTGGCAACATCTACTCCCGCATCATGAACCCCACGGTGGACGTGCTGGAAAAGCGCCTCGCCGCCCTAGAAGGGGGAAAGGCGGCCTTGGCCACAAGCAGCGGCCACGCCGCCCAGTTCCTCACCCTCACCACCCTGGCCCAGGCGGGGGACAACATCGTCTCCACGCCGAACCTCTACGGGGGCACCTTCAACCAGTTCAAGGTGACCCTAAAGCGCCTGGGGATTGAGGTGCGCTTCACCTCCCGCAAGGAGCAGCCCGAGGAGTTCCTGGCCCTCACCGACGAAAGGACGCGGGCCTGGTGGGTGGAGTCCATCGGCAACCCCGCCCTGAACATCCCCGACCTCGAGGCCCTGGCCCAGGCGGCCCGGGAAGCCGGGGTGGCCCTCATCGTGGACAACACCTTCGGCATGGGGGGCTACCTCCTGAGGCCCCTGGAATGGGGGGCTGCCCTCGTCACCCACTCCCTCACCAAGTGGGTGGGGGGGCACGGGGCGGTGATCGCCGGGGCCTTGGTGGACGGGGGGGACTTCCCTTGGGACAACGGCCGCTATCCCCTCCTCACCGAACCCCAGCCGGGCTACCACGGCCTAAGGCTCACGGAGGCCTTTGGCGAGCTCGCCTTTATCGTCAAGGCCCGGGTGGACGGCCTCCGGGACCAGGGGCAGGCCCTGGGCCCCTTTGAGGCCTGGGTGGTCCTCCTGGGGATGGAAACCCTCTCCCTAAGGGCCGAGCGCCACGTGGAAAACACCTTGCACCTCGCCCACTGGCTCAAGGAACACCCCAAGGTGGCCTGGGTGAACTACCCGGGCCTCGAGGACCACCCCCACCACCCCAGGGCGGAGAAATACTTCCGGGGCAAACCCGGGGCGGTCCTCACCTTCGGCCACAAGGAGGGGTACGAGGGGGCAAAGCGCTTCATCTCCCGGCTAAAGCTCATCTCCCACCTGGCCAACGTGGGGGATACCCGCACCCTGGCCATCCACCCCGCCTCCACCACCCACTCCCAGCTCTCCCCCGAGGAGCAGGCCTTGGCGGGGGTTTCCCCGGAGATGGTGCGGCTCAGCGTGGGCCTGGAGCACGTGGAGGACCTCAAGGCCGAGCTAGAGGAGGCCCTGGCATGAGCGAGATCACCCTCGAGGCCTGGGGGGACCACGAGGCCCTCCTCCTCAAGCCGCCCCGCTCCCCCCTCTCCATCCCCCCACCCAAGCCCCGCACCGCCGTCCTCTTCCCCAGGCGGGAGGGGTTTTACACGGAGCTTGGGGGTTTCCTGCCCGAGGTGCGCCTACGGTTTGAAACTTACGGGAAGCTTTCCCGCAGGCGGGACAACGCCGTCCTCGTCTTCCACGCCCTCACGGGCAGCGCCCACCTGGCGGGCACGTACGAGGAGGCCACCTTCCAAAGCCTCTCCCCCCTGGAGCAGGCCTTCGGCCGCGAGGGCTGGTGGGATAGCCTCGTCGGCCCAGGCCGCATCCTGGACCCCGCCCTCTACTACGTGGTCTCCGCCAACCACCTGGGAAGCTGCTACGGCTCCACCGGCCCCCTCTCCCTGGACCCCCGCACGGGGAAGCCCTACGGCAAGGACTTCCCGCCCCTCACCATCCGCGACCTGGCCCGGGCCCAGGCCAGGCTTCTGGACCACCTGGGGGTGGAGCGGGCCACGGTGATTGGGGGAAGCCTCGGGGGGATGGTGGCCCTGGAGTTCGCCCTCATGTACCCCGAGCGGGTGAGGAAACTCGTGGTCCTGGCGGCGCCTGCCCGGCATGGCCCCTGGGCCCGGGCCTTCAACCACCTCGCCCGCCAGGCCATCCTCCAAGATCCCGAGTACCAGAAGGGCCACCCCGCCCCCAAGGGCATGGCCCTGGCCCGGGGCATCGCCATGATGAGCTACCGGGCCCCCGAGGGGTTTGAGGCCCGCTGGGGGGCTGAGCCCGAGCTTGGGGAAACCTACCTGGACTACCAGGGGGAGAAGTTCCTAAAGCGCTTCCACGCCGAAAGCTACCTGGTCCTCTCCCGGGCCATGGACACCCACGACGTGGGCCGGGGCCGGGGCGGGGTGGAGGAGGCCCTGAAGCGCCTCCGGTCCATCCCCTCCCTCTTCGTGGGGATTGACACGGACCTCCTCTACCCCGCCTGGGAGGTGCGGCAGCTCGCCCGCCTAGCCGGGGGGCGCTACCGGGAAATCAAAAGCCCCCACGGGCACGATGCCTTCCTCATTGAAACGGACCAGGTGGAGGAGATTTTGGAGGGCTTCCTGCCCTAGCTACTTGCCCACGCAGAAGTTCTGGAAAACCCGGGCCACCACCGCCTCCGCCACCTCGCCCCGGCCGCGGAGGGCGCTTAGGGCTTCCAGGGCCTCCTGTAGGGCAAGGCCCATGAGGTCCTGGGGCAGGGAGAGGGCCTCAAGAAGCCGCTCCCGCACCCGGTGAAGGGCCTCCACCTGCCTTTCGGTGAGGAGGAACTCCCCGCCCCCCTCCCCGAGGAGGGCCCAGTGGATGGCCTCCTTGAGCCGGTCCATCCCCTCCCCCGTGCGGCTGGAAACGGGGAGGAAGCCCGGGTCCTCCCAGAGGGGGGGCAGGTCCGCCTTGGTGGCCACCTTCAGGGTGCGCCCCCAGGGCAAAGGGGGCGGGGCAGGCTTGGGGGCAGAGCGGTCCACCACGTAGAGGATGAGGTCCGCCTCCTCGGCAATCCTCAGGGCCCGCTCCACCCCGGCCCGCTCCAAAGGGTCCTCCGTGTCCCGCACCCCGGCGGTGTCCACCGCCACCAGGGGGACGCCGAAAAGCTCCAGGGGGCCTCGAGGTAGTCCCGGGTGGTGCCGGGGATGGGGGAAACGAGGGCCCGCTCGTAGCCCAAAAGGGCGTTCAGGAGGCTACTCTTGCCGGCGTTGGGGGCCCCGATGAGGGCAAGGCGGGCCCCTTTCTGCGCCAACCGGGAGGCCCGGGCCTGGGCGAGGAGGCCCTCCACCTCCGCCGAGACCTCCCGGATGGTCCTTTCCGCCTCCAAGGGCTCCACCCCCTCCTCGGGGTAGTCCAAAAGGGCTTGGATGTGGGCGAGGAGGTCCAGAAGCCGGTTTTCCAGGGCCTCTATCCGGCGGGAAAAGGCCCCCTCCAGGGCCCTAAGGGCCTGCCTGCGGGCCAGGTCCCCTTCCGCCTCCACCAAGGCCAAGACCGCCTCCGCCTGGGCCAGGTCCAGCTTGCCGTTGAGGTAGGCGCGCAAGGTGAACTCCCCAGGCCCCGCCGGCCTCGCCCCCGCCCGGTAGAGGGCCTCGAGGACCCTCCGGAGCACCGCCGGGGAGCCGTGGGTGTGGAACTCCAAGGCGTCCTCCCCCGTGTAGGACCGGGGGGCGCGGAAGACGAGGAGAAGGGCCTGGTCCAGCACCTCCCCCGTCCCGGGGTCCACCACCTCCCCCAGGGTGAAGCGCCCCCCCTTTAGCCGCCTCGGGTCCTTCCCCCGCCACACCTTCGCCGCCACCTCCAAGGCCCCTTCCCCGGAGAGGCGCACCACCCCGATGGCCCCCTTCCCGGGCGGGGTGGCGATGGCGCAGATGGGGTCTCTGAGCCGCATCACAGGGCCTTTTCCACCGCCTCCAGGGTCTTCTCCACGTCCTCCTCCGTGTGCGCCAGGGAGAGGAAGGCCGCCTCAAAGTTGGAGGGCGGCCAGTAGACCCCCCGGTCCAGGAGGCTGTGGAAGAAGCGCTTGAAGAGCTCGGTGTCCGTGCGCTTGGCGTCCTGGAAGGTGACCACGGGGCCTTCGGTGAAGAACACGGTGAGCATGGAGCCCATGCGGTTCACGGCGTGGGGAATCCCCTTGGCGGAGAGGACCTGCTTTAGGCCCGCCTCCAGCCTGGCCCCAAGGGCCTCCAAGTAGGCGTAGGCGCCGGGGTTGCCCTCCAGAATCTCCAGGGTGGCGAGCCCCGCCGCCATGGCCAGGGGGTTCCCGGAAAGCGTTCCCGCCTGGTAGACGGGCCCCAAGGGGGCCACCTTCTCCAGGATCTCCCGCCTCCCGGCATAGGCGGCGGCGGGAAGCCCCCCGCCCAGGATCTTCCCCAGGGTGATGAGGTCGGGCTTTAGGCCGAGCCGTTCCGTGGCCCCACCGAAGGCCAGGCGGAAGCCCGTCATCACCTCGTCGGCGATGAGGAGAACGCCATGGCTTTGGGCCTCATGGAGGGCCTTGAGAAACTCCTCCGTGGGGACGAGGACCCCGGCGTTCCCCACCACAGGCTCAAAGATGATGGCGGCGATCTCCTCGCCTCGAGCCCTGAGGAGCTCCCTTAGCCCCTCGGGGTCGTTGTACTCCAGGACCAGGGTGAGCCTGGCGTACTCCTCGGGAACCCCGGCGCTGGAGGGCACGCCGAAGGTGAGGGCCCCCGAGCCCGCCTCCACCAAAAGGCCGTCGGCGTGGCCATGGTAGTTGCCCCGGAACTTCACCACGTACTTCCTGCCCGTGTACCCCCGGGCGAGGCGGATAGCGGACATGGTGGCCTCGGTCCCCGTGCTCACAAACCGCACCAGATCCACCCCCGGGTAGGCCCGCTTCACCGCCTGGGCCAGGGCCACCTCCAAGGGGTGCGGCGCCCCAAAGGTGAGCCCCTTCTCCGCCACCTCCTTCACCCGGGCCACCACCTCGGGGTGGGCATGGCCCAGGATGAGGGGGCCCCAGCTCATCACGTAGTCCAGGTAGCGGTTGCCGTCCGCATCAAAGACATACGCCCCCTCCCCCTTCACGAGGAAGACCGGGGTCCCCCCCACGGCCCTAAAGGCCCGCACGGGGCTGGATACGCCGCCAGGGATGTGGTTTTGCGCCTCGGCAAAAAGCCTTTGGGAAACGGAACGTTCCATCTCCCTTACTCTAGCGCTTCCCTCTGGAGAAAACCGGGTCCTAGGGCCAAAGCAGATGCAGGCCCGAGGCGAGAAAGTGCTGCCGCAAGGGTCTTGTGTCCAGGGCTCCCACCTGGAGGAGAAGCCTGAACCCAAGCCCTCCTGCCTCCGGATAGACGCGTAGGCCCACCAGGGGGGTGCGGGTGGCCCTCAAAGCCCGGAGAACGGCCGCAATCCCCTCCAGGTCAGGCACCAGGAGCTCCAGGCGGCTTGCCGGTGCTTGGGGGCGGAGGAAGGCCGCAAGACCCCGCAGGAGGTCATAGGCGGTAACCATGCCCCGAAGACGCCCCTCCTCCACCACCGGCATGCCCCCGATGCGGGCGCTCTCCATGCGAAAGGCCACCTCCTCCGGAGGCTCGTCAGGATGGGCCACGGGAAAGGTCTGGAGGAAGCGGCCTACCGGAGCCTGCGGATCCGCCCGTAAGTGCTTGGGAGCCCAAGGGGCCAGGAGCCAGCGGAGCTGGCGCTCCCCCAAAAGCCCCAAATAGCGCTTTCCCTCCACCACAGGCAGGTAGCGCACCCCCGTCTGCGCCATAAGGCGGTGGGCCTCCTCCAGGGACATCTGGGGCCCGGCCACCACCAGCTCGGTCCGCATCAGATCCTTAAGGAGCGGAGCGCTTACCGGCCCCCAATTCATGGCTTGATGATGGAATAGCGTTGGCCATATGTCAAGATACATCCTTACATTTAGCCATCACTATCTGTTCTTATAGCCAAACTTATGCGCAACATGGGCCTTTGCGCACACAAGAACAGTCGGGGAAGGCATTCATGCCTCCCTGGGGTTACGCCGAGCCTAGTGGGTGATCACCCGGCGCAAGGCTGCGAGAACCCTTTTAGCGTTGGGGCGGTAGAGGTGCTCAATGGCGCTAAAGGGCGGGTAAGGGGCGTCGTACCCCGCCACCCGCACCACGGGGGCCTCCAGGTAATCTATGGCCCCCTCGGCGATGCGGGCGGCGATCTCCGCCCCGAAGCCCCCGGTGCGCATGGCCTCGTAGACCACAACGGCCCGGCCCGTTTCCTTCACCGCCGAAAGGAGGGTGTCCTCGTCCAGGGGCACCAGGGTTTCCAGGTCCACCACCATGACCTCTACCCCTTCCCGCTTCGCCACCTCCGCCGCCTCCAACATCACCTCCACCATGCCCCCGTAGCCGATGAGGGTGGCGGCCTTTCCCTCCTTCAGGATGCGGGCCTTTCCCAAGGGAAGGGTGTAGTAGCCCTCCGGCACCTCGGCCCTAGAACCCCGGTACAGCTTGATGGCCTCGAGGAAAAACACGGGGTCCGGGTCCTCAATGGCGGCGAGGAGAAGCCCTTTCGCCCGTTCGGGGCTAGAGGGGATGACCACCTTCACCCCCGGGGTGTGGCAGAGGATGGCCTCCGGGGAGTCGGCGTGTTGCTCGGGGGTGTGCACGCCCCCGCCGTAGGGGGCCCGCACCACGAGGGGCAACCCCACCCGGCCCCGGCTGCGGTGCCGCCAACGCCCCAGATGGGAGAGGATCTGGTCCAAGGCGGGGTAGAGGAAGCCGGCGAACTGGATCTCCGCCACGGGGCGCATCCCGCCCATGGCCAGGCCGATGGCCATGCCCAGGATGCCGCTTTCCGCTAAGGGGGTGTCAAAGACCCGGTTTTCCCCGTACTTTTCCTGCAAACCCTCGGTGACGCGGAAAACCCCCCCAAGCCGCCCTACGTCCTCCCCGAAGACCAAAACCCGCTCGTCCCGGGCGAGGGCCAGGTCCAAGGCCTCGTTGATGGCCTGGACCAGGTTGAGGACGCGCGTCTTTTCCCTCACCATACCTCCTCCGCGTGCAGGCCGCGGCGCAAGGCCTCCCAGGCCCGTTTTTGGTCAGGCCCCATCTCGGCGTAGACGTGCTCCACGATCTCCTCGGGCCGGGGCTCGGGGACGCTATCCGCCAGGGCGAGCTCCCTTTGGAACTCCTCCTCCAATTCTTGGAGGAGCACCCCCTCCTTCTCCGCGTCCCATAGCCCCCTTTCCTCCAAAGCTTTCCGCAGGCGCAAAACGGGGTCTTTCCGCCGCCAGGCCTCCTCCTCCTCCTTGGAGCGGTAGCGGGAGGGGTCATCGGAGGTGGTGTGGGGGGCAAGGCGGTAGGTGAGGGCCTCGAGGAGGGTAGGCCCCTCCCCTCTCCGCGCCCGCTCCACCGCCTTCTTGGCCTCCAGGTAGACGGCCAGGGCGTCGTTCCCGTCCACCACCACCCCGGGCATCCCGTAGCCCTCGGCCCTTTGGGCGATGTACTCCACCCGCATCTGGCGGGCTTTAGGGACGCTGATGGCGTAGCCGTTGTTCTGCACCAGGAAGACCACCGGGGCCCGGAAGACGGCGGCGAAGTTGAGCCCCTCGTGGAAGTCCCCCTCGCTCGTCCCCCCGTCCCCGATGCTCGTGGCCACCACCCAGTTCTCCCCCCGGTAGCGGCCCGCCAGGGCGAGGCCCACCGCCTGCGGGATCTGGGTGGCGATGGGGATGTAGGGGTTCACCGCCCGCACCCCTTCAGGGAAACGCCAACCGGCGGGGTGCGCCCGCCAGTAGAGGATGAGGGTGTGGATGGGAAGCCCCCGGGTGAGGAGCAGGGCGCTTTCCCGGTAACTGGGCACCACCCAGTCCCCCTCCCCCAGGGCCAAGCCCACCCCCACCTGGGCCGCCTCCTGCCCCATGAAGGGAGGGTAGACCCCAAGCCGCCCCTGGCGTTGCAGAGTTAGGGCCTTCTCGTCAAAAAACCGGGCCCGCCGCATGGCCCGGTAGAGGGCGAGGGCCTCCTCCGCCCCCACGGGGAACTCCCCCTTCTCCAGGTACTGGACCACTTTAAGTTTCACGGGGGGAGTTTACCACACGGGAAAGGCGGTCCAGGGCCAGGGAAAGCTCCTCTTCCGTCTTGCAGAAGGCGAAGCGGAAGAGGTCCTTGGGGGGGTCCTGGAGGTAGAAGGCGGCGGCGGGGATAAGGGCCACCCGTGCCTCCCGCACGAGCCAGAAAGCGTCCAGACCGGGAAGCTCGGCCATGAGGAAATAGGTCCCCTCGGGGAGGAAAACCCTAAGCCCCAAGGCCTTGAGGCCCTCCGCCAAGAGGTCCCGCCGCCTTTTATAACTTTGCCGCAAGGCCTCGTAGTACCCCTCCCCCCGGGCCACCCTCAAGGCCTCCGCCACCCCCGCCTGCAAGGGGGTGGGGGCGGAAAAGCTCGTCCACTGGCGCATTCCCGCCAGGGTGGGCATGAACTCGGGCGGCCCCACAATCCAGCCCACCCGGTAGCCCGTGGCCTCGAGGCGCTTCCCCGCACTTCCCACGGTGAAGGTGCGCTCGGGGGCAAACTCCCTAAGCCGCCTGGGCCGCTCCCCGAAGTAGAGCTCGTCGTAGACCTCGTCGGAGATGAGGAAGAGCCCGTGCCTCCGGGCCAGTTCCGCCACCGCCCTGAGCTCCTCCTCCCGGAAAACCAGGCCCGTGGGGTTCATGGGGGCGTTGAGGAGGAGGGCCCGGGTCCTTGGGGTAAGGGCCCTTTCCAGGGCGGCGAGGTCCAAACGGAAGCCCTCCGGGGTGAGGTGGAGGCGCACGAGCCGCGCCTCGCCCCCCGCCAGGAAGGCGTCGGGCAGGTAGACGTCAAAAAAGGGCTCCAGGACCACCACCTCCTCCCCAGGCCCCACCAGGCTTTGGAGGAGGACATAGAGGGCCTCCGTGGCCCCCGAGGTCACCACCACCGCCTCCGGCACCACCCCAAACTCCTCCGCCAAGGCCTCCCGCAAAGGGGGAAACCCCGCCGGGGGGGCGTACTGGTCGTACCGCCCCAAGGCCCGCCCCACCGCCTCGAGGAGGAAGGGGGGCGGGGGGTTGGTGGGGAAGCCTTGTCCTAGGTTCACCGCCCCGAGCTCCCTCGCCAGGGCGCTCATCTTGGGGAAGATGCTCTCCTTGGCCGCTTGGGTCCGGGGGTGGAGCCGCATAAATATGAGTTTAGCCCGCCAGGCGCAGGAGGGCGAGGAAACTCTCCAACTCCAGGCTCGCCCCGCCCACCAACCCCCCGTCCACGTTGGGCATGGAGAGGAGCTGGGCGAAGTTCGTGGGGTTCACGCTCCCCCCGTAGAGGATGCGCACCCGCATGGCGAACCCTTCCCCGTAGCGCTCCGCCAGGGCCTGGCGGATGGCCCGGTGCATGGCCTCGGCGTCCTCGGGGGTGGCGTTCTTCCCGGTGCCGATGGCCCAGACGGGCTCATAGGCGATGACCAGGGCGTCTGGGGAAGGGGGTTCCACCCCTTCCAGGCTTCCCTGGAGCTGGGCCAGGGTATAGGGCACCGCCTCCCCCTTTTCCCGCACCGCCAGAGGCTCCCCCACGCAGAGGATGGGGGTGAGGCCTTCCTCCAAAAGCCTCCTCGCCTTTTCCGCCACCAGGGCGTCCGTCTCCCCGTGGTAGCGCCGCCTTTCCGAGTGGCCCACGATGGCGTAGCGGCACCCCAGATCGGCGAGCATCCGGGCCGAGACCTCCCCCGTGTAAGCCCCCTCCCGGTGGGCGGAAACGTCCTGGGCCCCGTAGGCCACCTGGCTCCCCGAAAAGACCTCCTTGGCGGCGGGGAGCATGGGGTAGGCGGGGAGGAGGGCTACCTCCGACTGCAAGGGGGGAAGGAGCCGCTTGAGCTCGGCGAACCATACCCGGGCCTCCGAAGGGACCTTGTGCATCTTCCAGTTGCCCGCCACCAGTACCCGGCGCATGGGGCCATCATAACGAAAACCCCGCCCCCTTTAGAGGGGGCGGGGTGGTGGCCAACCTACTCCAGGACCTCAATCCCGGGGAGCGTGCCCTTTTCCAAGTACTCCAGGCTGGCCCCGCCCCCGGTGGACACGTGGCCAAACCGCTCCTTAAGGCCCAAGCGGTTCACCGCCGCCACGGAGTCGCCCCCGCCCACCACGGTGAAGGCGCCCTCGAGGGCGGCGATGGCCCGGCCCACGCCCAAGGTCCCCTGGTCAAAGGGGGGCACCTCAAAGACCCCCATGGGCCCGTTCCAGAAGACTGTGCGCATCCCCTTTAGGGCCTCGGCGAAGGCCTCCTGGGTCTTGGGGCCGATGTCCAAGCCCATGTAGGGCACGGGGATGGCGTCCGCAGGGAAAACCCGGGTCTCCACCCCGGCCGCTATCTCCGTGGCCGCCACCACGTCCTGGGGAAGGTAAACCCGGACGCCCAAGCCCTCCGCCCGCTTGAGGAGGTCGCGGGCCAGGTCCAGCCGGTCCTCCTCCACCAGGCTCTTCCCCACCTCGCCCCCTAAGGCCTTGAGAAAGGTAAAGGCCATGGCCCCACCGATGAGAAGCCGGTCAATGCGGGGAAGGAGGCTTTCAATGACCCCGATCTTGTCGGAAACCTTGGCCCCGCCCAAGACCACGGCGTAGGGCCGCTCGGGCTCGTGGAGGAGGCGGGAGAGGGCCCGCACCTCCTTCTCCATGAGGAAGCCGGCGTAGGCGGGCAGAAGCCGCGCCACCCCCACCACGCTGGCGTGGGCCCGGTGGGCGCTCCCGAAGGCGTCCAGGACAAAGGCGTCCCCAAGCCGGGCGTAGCGGGCGGCGAGCTCAGGGTCGTTCTTCTCCTCCCCCGGCTCAAAGCGGACGTTTTCCAGGAGGGCCACTTCCCCTGGCCCCAAGGACCGCACCGCCTGGTAGGCCTCCTCCGAGCCCGGGCTATGGGGCACGAAGCGCGCCCCCGGGAGGTGGCGGGCCAGGGCCTCGGCCACCGGGGCCAGGGAGTACTTGGGGTCAGGCCCCTTGGGCCGGCCCAGGTGGGAGAGGAGGACCAAGGAAGCCCCCCCTGCGAGGAGGTGGCGCAGGGTGGGGAGGCTTTCTTGGATGCGGGTTTCGTCCTGGACCACCCCGTTTTCGATGGGCACGTTGTAGTCCACCCGCACCAAGACCCGCTTCCCCTTGGGGTCCAACTGGCGCAGGGTGCGCATCTAGACCCCCTTCTTCAGGACGAGCTCCACCAGGTCCGCCACCCGGTTGGCGTAGCCCCACTCGTTGTCGTACCAGGCGAAGACCTTCACCAGGTTGCCGATGGCCTTGGTGAGCTTGCCGTCCACGATGGAGGAGTGGGGGTCCATGACGATGTCCTGGAGGACGATCTCGTCCTCCGTGTAGGCGAGGATGCCCTTCAAGGGCCCTTCCGCCGCGGCCTTGAGGGCGGCGTTCACCTCCTCCACCGTCACCTCCCGCTTGAGGAGGGCGGTGATATCGGAAATGCTCCCCGTGGCCGTGGGCACCCTTAGGGCGGTGCCGTCAAACCGCCCCTTGAGGGAGGGCAGGACCAAGGCGGTGGCCTTGGCCGCCCCCGTGGTGGTGGGGATGATGTTAATGGCGGCGGCCCGCGCCCGCCGCAGGTCCTTGTGGGGCAGGTCCAAAAGCCTTTGGTCGTTAGTGTAGGAGTGGACCGTGGTCATGAGGGCCTTCTCCACGCCAAAAGCCTCCTCCAGGACCTTCATCACGGGGGCCAAGGAGTTGGTGGTGCAGGAGGCGTTGGAGAGGATGTGGTGCTTGGCGGGGTCGTAGGCCTCGTGGTTTACCCCCATGACGATGGTGATGTCCTCTCCCTTGGCGGGGGCGGTGATGATGACCTTCTTGGCGCCGGCCTCGAGGTGGGCCTTCGCCTTGTCAGCATCGGTGAACACGCCGGTGGACTCCACCACCACGTCCACCCCCACCGCCTTCCAGGGGATTTCCCTGGGGTCCTTGAGGGCGGTGGCCCGGATGGCCTTGCCGTCCACGTAAAGGTTTTCCTCGTCGTAGCCCACCTCGCCCGGGAAGCGGTGGTAGACGGAATCGTACTTCAAAAGGTGCGCCAGGGTGCGGTTATCGGTAAGGTCGTTGATCAGGGCCACCTCCACGCCCCGGGTGTGCAGGATGCGGAAGACCTGGCGCCCGATGCGGCCGAACCCGTTAATCCCTACCTTCATGGTTCACCTCCTATATGGAAGCCCTTCCACCCTCACCACCCCACCGCAAGCGGCGTGGGAGGCCAAGGGGAAGAAGGCACGGCTCCAGTATACCCCTAGATCCTTAAGCCTCCCGGCCCGCACCTTTAAGGCCTTGACATGTAAACCACGGGAGCGTAGTTTGGTTGACGACTATGAAGACGGAAGCCCTAAGCTACACCCCTCTGGCCAAAACCCTCTGGCCCAAGCGCACCCTGGCCCGCGACCTAAGCCTGGTCCTGGCGGGAAGCCTCTTCGTGGCCCTCACCGCCCAGGTGGCCATCCCCCTCCCCTTCACCCCGGTGCCCCTCACCCTCCAGACCCTGGGCATCCTCCTGGTGGGGGCAACCCTGGGGAGCCGGCTCGGCTTCCTGGCCCTCTTGGCCTACCTCCTGGAGGGGGCCATGGGGCTTCCCGTCTTCGCCGGGGGTACGGGGGGGCTCGCCCGAATCCTCGGGCCCACGGGAGGGTTCCTTCTCGCCTTCCCCCTGGCGGCGGGTCTTGTGGGGCTTTTGGTGGAGCGGTTCGGCCTGGACCGGAGCTTCCTCGGCACCCTTCTCGCCATGCTCGCGGGCAATGCCCTCCTCTACCTGGTGGGCCTTCCCTGGCTTGGCGCCTGGCTTCTGGGCGCGGGCAAGTTCACGGGGTTGGGAGGGGTCTTGGCCATGGGGCTTTTCCCCTTCATCCCCGGCGACCTGGTGAAGGCAGTGCTCGCCGCCCTGCTCCTGCCCACAGCCTGGCGCTTCCTGGGCCGGCGGTAGATGCGCCTCGCCCTGGCCCACCTTTCCAAGCGGGATAGCCCGAAGGAGCTCCTTAAGGCCCTCCACCCCCTGGCCCGGGAGGCGCGGGCCGAGGGGGCGGGGCTTTTGCTCCTTCCCGAGCTCATCCTGGGCAAGCGGGAAGCGCCCGGGCTCCCCCAAGCCCTCGAGGACCTGGCGGGGGAGGTGGGCCTAAGGGTGGCGGTAGGCCTCCTCCTAGAAGGGCAAAACCGCCTCCAGGTCTTCCCCCAAGGCCCCGCTTACGCCAAGGTCCACCTCTACCTGACGCCGGAGGAGGAGGGGGACGAGGGGCTCCGCCCAGGGGATGGTCCCGTGCCCCTGGCGCACGAGGGGCGCGCCTTCGGCCTCGCCCTCTGCTACGATCTGGACTTCCCCGAACTCTTCCGGGCCTACGCCCTCGGGGGCGCCCAGGCCTTTCTGGTGGGGGCTGCCTGGCCCGGGGCCTACGCCGACCTCATGGAGGTCCTGGCCCGGGCCCGGGCGGCGGAGAACCAGGCCTACCTCTTCTTGGCGAGCCGGGCGGACACGGGAAGCCCAAGCCTCTTCGTGGGCCCCGACGGCCGGGTCCTCGGGCGGAGGGAGGAGGAAGGCCTCCTCCTCGCCGAGCCCGATTGGGGTTTCCTCGAGGCCTACCGGGCCCGCTATCCCCTCCTCAGGCACCGCCGGGAAGGGGCCTACCGCCTCTGGTAAGATAGCCCCTGTGCTGGAGAACCGCCGGGCGCGGCACGACTACGAGATCCTGGAGACCTACGAGGCGGGCCTGGTCCTCAAGGGAACGGAGGTGAAGTCCCTAAGGGCGGGAAAGGTGGACTTCACCGGGAGCTTTGCCAAGTTTGAGGATGGGGAGCTTTACCTGGAAAACCTCTACATCGCTCCCTACGAAAAGGGCTCCTACACCAACGTGGATCCCCGCCGCAAGCGCAAGCTCCTCCTCCACCGCCACGAGCTCAACCGCCTGCGGGGCAAGGTGGAGCAGAAGGGGCTTACCCTGGTTCCCCTGAAGATCTACTTCAACGAGCGGGGCTACGCCAAGGTTCTCCTGGGCCTCGCCCGGGGCAAGAAGGCCTACCAGAAGAAGGAAGACGACAAAAAGAAGGCGGTGCGCCGCGCCTTGGAGGAGCTATGAGGCTTTGGGCCTTGGCCCTCTTCGCCGCCTTGGCCTTCGCCCAGGCGCCCAAGCCCCTCAAGGCGGGAAGCCTCACGGGGGAGGCCCTTTACCCCGGGGGGCGGGGGGTGGCCTACGGCCCCGCCCGCCTGGTGGCCCAGGGCCTAGGGCTTGCCCTTTGGCAAGGGGAGGGCCGCCTGGCCTTAGGCCTCGGAAGCCGGCAGAAGACCTTCCCCATCCTGGACCAGGAGGCCCAGGCCGCTTCCCGGATGGCCGCCTGGCGGCGGGGAAGGGAGGTCTACGTGCCCCTCCGCCCCCTGGCCGAGGCCCTCGGCCTCACCTACCGGGCCCAGGAGGGCATTCTCCTGGAACTTCCCTGGGCGGACCTCCTGGGCGTGGAGCGGGAGAATAGCCGGCTCATCCTCCGCTTCTCCCGGGAGGTGAACGCCCTAAGGCGGGAGGGCGGGGTGCTCTTCCTCTGGGCGAGAGGCGCTTCGGGGGGCCTGCGCCAAGAGGCCTTGGGCCTCTTCCTCCCCCTGGACACCCCCCCTGGCCGCCTCTACTACCCCGGGGGAGGCCAGGTGGCCCTGGAGTGGGGCCCCTTACCCAAGGCCAAGCCCCTGGTCCTCCTGGACCCCGGGCACGGGGGCGAGGACCGAGGGGTGGACCTCGGAGGGCTCTGGGAAAAGGACCTCACCCTGGACCTGGCCCGCCGTGTGGCCGCCCGGCTCCCGGGTAGCCGCCTGACCCGCACCAAAGACGAGACCCTTCCCCTCCAGGCCCGCCTAGCCCAGGCCCAGGGCGCCGCCGTGCTCGTCTCCCTTCACGCCACCCGGGGAAACGTTTTAAACCTTTACCTCCCCAAGGACCGCACCCTACCCGTGGCGCAAAACGCCGAGCACCTCCTGGCCACCGCCCCCACGGAGCAAGCCTTCCTGCTAAAGGCCTTTGCCGGTGATCCCCGCCGCCTCACCCGGGCCCTGGAAAGCGCCTTTTCCAGCCTAGGCCTGGTCCTGGCGCGGGCGGAAGGGCCCTATGCCCTCACGGACCTACCGGGGGCAGCGGTCCTCTTGGAAGTCGGCGTAGACCGCCTCAAAAACCCGCAAGACCGTGAGGCCCTGGCCGAGGCCATCGCCCGGGGCATCCAAGCCTACCTGGAGGAGTGAGCGTGCGTGGGTTCTTGACCTTCTGGAACGTGCTCGGGCTCCTCGCCTTCTCCCTGGGGGCCTTCGTTTACTGGAAAAGCACCGGGAAAGAGACCACGGGGGCCTTGCCCCTGCCCTCGGAAAGCGAGGCAAGGGCCAACACCCTTACCCTGGTCCTCCACCGCCCCGACCCACCCCAAGGCTTCGTGAAGGAAGCGGAAACGCTCAGCCTCGCCCCCGGGGAAAGCCCGGAAGGCCGGGCCCTCGCCGCCTGGGCCGAGGCTACCCAGTCCCCTAGGCCGAGGGCCCTCTTCCGCTTAGGCCAGGCGTTGGTGGTGGACCTGCCCGGCAATTTTGCCCAAGGGCTAGACGCCACCGGGGAGGTTTTCCGGCTCTACAGCCTGGCCTACACCCTTCTCGCCACCTTCCCCGAGGCGGAAGAGGTGCGCTTCCTGGTGGAGGGGAAGCCCACCCCCGGCCTGGCCCACCTGGACCTGCAAAAGCCCATCCGCCTGCCATGACCGAAGCCTGGCGCATAGACCGCTTGACCCTCCAAGGGTTTAAGTCCTTCGCCGAGCGCACTACCCTGGACTTCCCCGACCCCGTCACGGGCATCATCGGCCCCAACGGCTCGGGCAAAAGCAACCTGGTGGAAGCCCTGCGCTTCGTCACCGGAGCCCGGGCCCAGGAGCTCAGGGGCCAGGAGCTCGCCGCTTTCCTCTTCCACGGGGCGGAGGGCCGCCCGCCTTTGGGGTTTGCCGAGGTGCGGCTGGAGCTTTCCCGGGGGAAGGAGCGGCTGGTGGTGGAAAGGCGCTTGGAAGGCGACCGCACCTTCCTCAAGGTGAACGGCCGCCCGGCCAGCGCCAAGGCCTTGGCCCTCGCCCTCGCGGGCACCGGCCTAGGCCGGGGCGGGTACGCCATCGTGGGCCAAGGGGAGATCGGGGCGCTGTTGGAAGCCCCCGAGGAGGTGCTCCTCGCCCACCTGGAGGAGGCCGCCGGGCTTAAGCCCGTGGCCGAGGCGGCCAAGGCGGCGGAGGAGCGGCTTAAGGAGGCCTCGGCCCTCCTGGAAGAGCGGGAGGCAGGCTTGGAGCGCCTAAAAGCGGAGGTAAGCCGGCTCCAAGGGGAAGCGGAGCGGGCGGCCCGGGCCCGCGCCTTGGACCTGGAGGCCCTGAGGCTTCGGCGCAGCGTCCTCCTGGCCCGCATGGAGGAGGCCAGGGCGGAGATGGCCAAGGCCGAGGCCCGCCTGGAGGAGCTGGCGAAGGAGGAAGCCCTCCTGAAGGAGGCGCAAAGAGGGCTTAAGGAACGCCAAGAAGCCGTCCACGCCGAGGAGGAGGCCTTACGGCGCCGGCTTGAGGAGGTACGCCTCCTCCTCAAGGAGCGGGAGGGGCTTCAGGCGGAAGAACGGGAGCTTTCCCGGATCCTCAAGGCCCTGGACCGGCCGCCCCCGGAAGACCCTGGCCCCCCCGTGCCCGCCCCGCCCCTAAGCGCCAAGGAGGTCCGGGCCCGCCTGGCCCGCCTCAAGGCGGAGGAGGAGCGGCTCTTAGGGGAAAAACGCCGCTTAGAGGAGGCTTGGCGCCGCCACGAGGCCGAGGCCGCCCGCTATGAGGAGCGCCTACGGCAACACCAGGAAGCCCTGGCGGAGCGGGAGCGGCTCCAAGCGGAGCTTGCGGAAAGGGAGGAAGCCCTGGCCCAGCTAAAGGAAGCCTGGGAAAAGCGTAGGGCGCTGGAGGCCCAGTTGGAGGAGGCCAAGGCCCAGCTCCGGGCCGCCTCCCGGGAGCGGGAACGCCTAAGCCGCCTCCTGGAAGCGGGGGTGGACCTGCACGAGGGCCCCAAGCGGGTGCGGGGGCTAAGGGGAATCCTTGGGGTGGTGGCGGACCTGGTGCGGCCCGAGCCCGGGCTGGAAGTGGCCTTGGAGGTGGCCCTAGGTCCGAGGCTCCAGTGGGTCTTGGCCCAGGACGAGGAGGCGGCCAAAGCGGCCATCGCCCTCCTCAAGCGGGAAGGGGGTAGGGCCACCTTCCTGCCCCTTACCCTCCTCAACCCACCCCCCGCCCCCAACCCCAAGCCCGTCCCCGGGCTCCTCGGCCCCGCCTACCGCCTGGCCTCCTTGCGCGCCCCTGGGCTTCCCGCCGAGGCCATCCTCCTCGCCCTTCTGGGGGATACCCTGGTCTTCGCCGACCTGGAGGCCGCTTTGGCCTACCGCCGCGCCGGGGGCCGGGAGCGGCTCGTGACGCGGGAGGGCGAGGTGCTGGAGCGCCTGGGAGCCCTCACCGGGGGGCGGGTCAAGGGAGGTGGGGAAACCCTCCTCTTGCGCCGCCGCCTCGAGGACCTGGCCGAGGAGGAGACCCGGCTCCGGGAGCGCATAAACGCCCTGGAGGAGGCCCTGAAGCCCCTTCCCTCCGGCCAGGCCCTCGCCGAAGCCCAGGCCAGGGTGGCGGCCCTCCAGGCAAGGCTCAAGGCCCCCCTTCCCCCCGCCCCCAAGCCCCCCACCCCCCCGAGGCCACCTGGGACGAGGGGAGGCTCAAGGCCCTGGCAGAGGAGCGGCAGGCCCTGGAGGGGCTCCTGGCCCAGGCGGAAGCCCACGAGCGCTGGCGCCTCCTGGCCGAGGCCCACGCCGCATGGCAGAAGGCGGCGGCGGAGGCAGCCCGGGTCAGAGAACGCCTCGCCGAGCTAAAGGGGCGCCTTCAGGCCACCCTGCCCCTCTTGGAGGAAGCCAAGGCCCTGGAAGCTCAACGGGCCAAGCTCAGGCAGGAGCACCAAGCCCTTCAGGAAAAGGAGGCCCGCACCCTCACCCAGGCCAACCGCCTCCTGGCCGAACGGGAAAACCTCCGCCTCCTCCTCGCCAGGCGGGAGGCCACCCTGGAGGAGCTCGCCCGGGAACTCGCCGCCCTGCCGGAAGCGGAGAGGATACCGGGCTCCCCAAGAGCGCTCCAGGCCCGCCTGGCCCAGGTCCTAAGGGAGCGGGAAAGCCTGGGTCCCGTGAACGCGCTGGCCGAGCGGGAGCTAGCGCCCCTTAGGGAGGAGCTCGCCCGCCGCGAACGGGAGGTGGTGGAGGCCAAGGAAGCCCTCTTGCGCCTAGAGGGGGAAACAAGGGCGGTGGAAAAGGCCTACGCCGAGCGCCTAAAGGAAAGCTTCCTCCGCTTCCAGGAGGCCTTCCGCACCCAGGCCCTGGCCCTCCTGGGGGCCCAGACGGAGGTGAGGCGGGAAGGGCGGGGGCTAAGGCTCCTCCTGGTGCCCCAGGGCAAGCGCACCCAGGACCTCCGCCTCCTTTCCCTGGGGGAGAAGACCCTAGGCGCCCTAGCCTTTCTCTTCGCCCTAGGGGAGCTCCAAGGGGGGCTTCCCCTGGCGGTGCTGGACGAGGTGGACGCTGCCCTGGACGAGGCCAACCTGCTCCGCTTCGCCCGGTTTTTGGCCTCGGGGCGCCAGTTCATCCTCGTCACCCACCAAAAGCGCACCATGGAGGCCTGCCACGCCCTCTACGGCGTCACTGCCGAGAGGGGCGTGAGCCGGGTGTACGCCATCCGCAAGGAGGTGGCCCATGACCCTTGACGCCTACCAGGAAGAGGCCAAGAAGACCGCCCTCTACCCCGAGGCCTACCGCCTCCTCTACCCCACCCTGGGCCTGGCGGGGGAGGCGGGGGAACTGGCCAACAAGGTGAAAAAGGTCCTCCGCGACCACGGGGGAACCCTTACCCCAGAGACCCGGGAAGCCCTCCTACAGGAACTTGGGGACGTGCTCTGGTACGTGGCCCAGGTGGCCACGGACCTGGGGGTGAGCCTCGAGGCGGTGGCCCAGGCCAACCTGGAAAAACTCCGCTCCCGCCAGGCGCGGGGGAAGCTTTCCGGGTCAGGGGATAACCGCTAGGGAAAACCCCTCCAGCCCAAGGGTTCCCCAAGCCCCCTCGGGGGCCACCCCGGCTTTCCGACCCTCAAAGGGAAGGAGGTGGGCCTCTTCCGCTACCCTTTGCGTGCACCCCGACACCCCTGGGCATCTGGGTAAGCCTGGCCTCTTCAACCCCCTCGCCACCCGCTGCGAGCTAAGGGCGGAGGAGGCCCCAAGGGATGCGCACGCCACCCCCCACCGTACCTGCGGGGCGGAGAAAAGGGAAAACCCCTGGGCATGCACCTTCCCAGGGGGCTTCTCCCTAGTCAAAGAGGTCAAAGAACTCCAGGAAACCCTTCTTCTTTTTGTAGGGCTTCCCTTCCTTGCGGTAGTAGGCCTCCCGCTCCTCCTCGTAGGCCCTCTCCACCGCCCGGGCCTCGGCGAGGAGCTTCTCCAGCTCCCCCCGGTCCAGCCACACCCCCCCGCACTGGGGGCAGACGTCTATGAGCACCCCCCGGCGCTCCACCTCCTTCATGCCCACGCCGCACTGGGGGCAGAGGAGAAGGGGCATCTACTCCTCCCTCCGCCCCATGAGGAGGCTGGCGTAGTAGAGGATGGTGGCCAAGGAGCTGGCCAAGGCCGCCACGTAGGTCAGGGCCGCCCAGGTGAGCACCTGCCGCGCCGGGCCCATCTCCCGGGCGTCCAGGAACCCCATGCGCCTTAGGAAGTCCAGGGCCCTCCGGGACGCATCAAACTCCACGGGCAGGGTGATGAGCTGGAAGAGGGCCACCGCCAGGTAGAGGTAAAGCCCAAGCTTGGCCAAGCCTAGGGCCCCCACCATGAGGCCGAGCACCACCAGGATGGGCCCCAGGTTGCTCCCCAGGCTCGCCGCCGGCCAGAGGCTCGCCCGCACCCTGAGCCAGGCGTAGCCCTGGGCGTCCTGCACCGCATGCCCCACCTCGTGGGCCGCCACCGCCAGGGCAGCAAGGCTTGGGGAAGCGTAGTTGGGCTCGGACAGCCGCACCGCCTTGGCACGGGGGTCATAGTGGTCCGTCAAGGCCCCGGGCACGGGCTCCACCCGCACGTGGGTGAGCCCGTGGGCATCCAGGATGGCCCGGGCCACCTGGGCCCCGGTCAGCCCCCGGCTGTTGGCCACCCGGGCAAAACGGGCAAAGGTGGCCTGCAAGCCCCCTTGAATGGCTAAGCTAGCCACGAAGACCAACGCCATGAGCGCGATTGCCAGTAGGTCCATGCCTTACCTCCTTGCGGGGTGTAGCAAAAACCGAGGCCACCTTTTAGGTGGTCTCGCCATGCGCCCAAAGCGCCCCAGCCGACCGGGGAAACCTCCCGTACTGACGACCGGCTGGCCCCCGACTAGGGGCGGCTACTCCCCGCAGGTACCTTTATACCAAACCCCGCCTCGGGAAACAAGGAGATTGCGGAAATTGTGTCCCCCGTTCTTTACCTTCAGACGCTCAAGGGTATATTGGGGGCGGGAGGTGCCTATGGGATACGCGCATCCGGAAGTTCTGGTCAGCACCGAATGGGTGCAGGCGCACCTGGAAGACCCTAACGTGCGGATCCTCGAGGTGGACGAGGACATCCTCCTCTACGACACGGGCCACATCCCGGGGGCGCAGAAGATTGACTGGCAAAGGGACTTCTGGGACCCGGTGGTGCGGGACTTCATCGGCGAGGAGGCGTTCGCCCGGCTCATGGAGCGGCTCGGCATCTCCAACGACACCACCGTGGTCCTCTACGGCGACAAGAACAACTGGTGGGCCGCCTACGCCTTCTGGTTTTTCAAGTACAACGGGCACAAGGACGTGCGCCTCATGAACGGGGGGCGGCAGAAGTGGGTGGAGGAGGGCCGGCCCCTCACCACCGAGGTGCCGAGCTTCCCCCCGGGCCGCTACGAGGTGCCCTACCGGGACGAGTCTATCCGCGCCTACCGGGACGACGTGCTGGAGCATATCCTCAAGGTCAAGGAGGGGAAGGGGGCATTGGTGGACGTGCGGAGCCCGGAGGAGTACCGGGGGGAGCTCACCCACATGCCCAACTACCCGCAGGAGGGCGCCCTGCGCGCCGGGCATATCCCCGGGGCCAAGAACATCCCCTGGGCCAAGGCGGTGAACCCTGACGGCACCTTTAAGAGCGCCGAGGAGCTAAGGGCCCTCTACGAGCCCTTGGGCGTAAGCAAGGATAAGGACGTGGTGGTCTACTGCCGCATCGCCGAGCGCTCCAGCCACTCCTGGTTTGTTCTCAAGTACCTTCTGGGCTACCCCCGTGTGCGGAACTACGACGGCTCCTGGACAGAGTGGGGCAACCTGGTGGGGGTGCCCATCGCCAAGGGCGAGGAGTAAAGGGAGGCCCCGGGGTACCCCGGGGCCCTTTCAGTCCACGCTGAAGTAGCGGGCCTCGGGGTGGTGGACCACCAGGGCGCTGGTGGCGTGCTCGGGGTCCAGTTGGAAGTTCTCCGTAAGCTGCACGCCGATGCGGGCAAAGCCCATGAGCCGGTCCAGCTTGGCCTGGTCCGCAAGGTCGGGGCAGGCAGGGTAGCCGAAGGAGTAGCGGGCCCCCTGGTAGCCCTGTTGGAAGAGCTTGGGGATCTCCGTGGCGTCCTGGCCGGCGATACCCCACATCTGCCGCATGCGCTTGTGCCAGTACTCCGCCAAGGCCTCCGTCATCTCCACGGCGAAGCCGTGGACGAAGAGGTAGTCCTGGTACGCCCCGCTCTCAAAGAGGGCCCGCGCCTTCTTCCCCGGCTCCTCCCCCATGGTCACGAGCTGCACCCCAAGCACATCCCGGGCCCCTTCCTCAAAAGCGGGAAGCCACGCCTCCTCGTCGCCTAAAGGTGGGGCATGGCGGGGGCGGAAGTAGTCCACTAGGCTCAGCCCCCCACCCCGTTGCCGGGGAAAGCGGAAGCGCTCCAGGACCTCCCCCGTCTCGGGCGAATAGACCCAAAGCTCCTCCCCCTCGCGGGCCACGGGGAAGAAGCCATAGAGGACACGGGGCCGAAGCCACCCCTCCTCCCTCGCCTCCTTGAGGAGGCGGCGGAAGACGGGCTCCGCCTCCCGCTCCACCAGGGCCTGCCACTCCTCCCGGCCCATGCCCTTGCGGCTATACCCCCACTGCCCCCGGTAAAGGGCGAGCTTGTTCACGTAGTGGGCGATGGTGGCCAGGTCCAGGTTCTCCTCCACCCGCACGCCGAAGAAGGGGGGGCGGGGGATGGCAGGGGGGTCGCCCACGGGCTTGGGGCGGGCCTCCACCCGGGGCGCCTCCCGCTTGGGCCGGGTAGGCGCCTTCCGGGTGAGCTCTGGAGAGGCGTGGCCCGTGAGCTCCTCCATGAGCCTTAGGCCTTCAAAGGCGTCCTCGGCGTAGTAGACCTTGGGGTAGATGGCCCGAAGCTCCTCCTCCACGAAGCTCCGGGTGAGGGCCGCCCCGCCCAGGATGACGGGGAGGGTGTAGCCCCTGTCCCGCATGTACTCCAGGTTCTCCTTCATCACCTGGGTGCTCTTTACCAAAAGACCCGACATGCCCACGGCGTGGGGCTTGTGCTCCTCCACCGCCCTTAGGATCTCCTCAATGGGCACCTTGATGCCCAGGTTGATCACCTGGTAGCCGTTGTTGGTGAGGATGATGTCCACCAGGTTCTTGCCGATGTCGTGCACGTCCCCCTTCACCGTGGCCAGGATCATCCGGCCCTTGCCCGCACCCCGCTTTTCCATGTGGGGTTCCAGGTGGGCCACGGCCCTTTTCATCACCTCGGCGGCCTGGAGGACAAAGGGAAGCTGCATCTTCCCCGCCCCAAAGAGCTCCCCCACCTCCTTCATGCCCGCAAGGAGGGGGCCGTTGATGAGGTCTAGGGGCTTATGCCCCTCCCTCAGGGCCTCCTCCAGGTCCGCCTCGAGGCCCACCTTCCTCCCCTCCACCACCCGCCGCTTGAGCCTCTCCAGGAGGGGCAGGGCCTGGAAAGCGTCCTCCTTTTGGGCCAGGTCCTCTTGGTGGGCCTCAAAATAGGCGATGAAGGCCATGAGGGGGTCATAGCCTTCCCGCCTGCGGTCATGGATGAGGTCCAGGGCCAAGGCGTAGGCCTCCTCGGGGATCTGGGCGATGGGGAGGATCTTCCCCGCATCCACGATGGCGGCGGTGAGGCCCCGCTTCCTGGCCTCGTCCAGGAAGACGGAGTTGAGGACCCGCCGGGCCCTGGGCTTCAAGCCGAAGGAGACGTTGGACACGCCCAGGATGAACCCCACGCCGGGAAGCCTCTCCCGTAGCTCTTCCAGGGCCAGAAGGGTTTCCTTGGCCAAAGGGCGGCTTTCCTCGTCCCCTTGGGTGATGGGGAAGGTGAGGAGGTCAAAGAGGAGGTCCTCCGGGCGGAGGCCGTGGTGCTCCGTGAGCCGCTCGTACATGCGCAAGGCCACCCGGACCTTCTCCTCCCGGGTCTTGGCCATGCCCTTCTCATCAATGGCCAGGACCACCAGGGCCGCCCCGTGGGCCTTGGCCAAGGAGGCCACCCGGTCAAACCGCTCCAGGCCGTCCTCCAGGTTGGCGGAGTTCAGGAGGACCCGGCCCGGCAGGTACTTGAGGGCAAGCTCCATGGCCTCGGGGGAGGTGGAGTCCACCATAACGGGCACGGTGGCGGCGGTGGCGAGGCCGGGGAGGAGCCACTTTAGGTCCTCAAGCTCGTCCCGGCCCGTCCAGGCCACGGAGAGGTCCAGGGCGTGGGCCCCCTCCGCCACCTGCTCCTGCGCCAGGGCCAGGATGCCCTCGAGGTCCTTCGCAAAGAGCATCTCCCGGAAGCGCTTGCTCCCCGTGGCGTTCAGCCTCTCGCCCACCAGGAAAAGGCTCGTCTCCTGCCGAAGAGGCACCGCTTGGTAGAGGGAAGCCACCTGGGGCGGGAAGGCCTTGGGCCGCTCCCTAACGGGGAACCCCTTGACCGCCTCCGCCACCTTGCGGATGTGCTCGGGCCCCGTGCCGCAACACCCCCCCACGGCGTTCACCCCGTACTCCAGGACGAACTTGCGGTGCCAGCGGGCAAGCTCCTCGGGGGTGAGGTCGTAGGCCACCTTCCCCCCCTCGTTCCGCGGCAGGCCGGCGTTGGGCAGGCAGGCCACGAACCGGGTACTGTGCTCCGCGAAGTAGCGCACCTTGCTGTCCATGAGGTCGGGGCCCGTGGCGCAGTTCATGCCCACCACGTCCACGGGCAGGCTCTCCAAAGCGGCCAAGGCCGCCTGCTCGTCCGTGCCCACGAGGAGGGTCCCCGTGGCCTCAAAGGTCACCTGGACCTGCAAGGGCACCTCCCGGCGCAGCTCGGCCATGGCCTCCCGCGCCGCCAAAACGGCGCAGCGCACCTGGAGGATGTCCTGGGCCGTTTCCAAAAGAATCAGGTCCACCCCGCCCCGAAGCAACCCCCGCACCGCTTCCTTGTAGGCGGCGAAGAGCTCGTCCCAGGAGATCTGGCCCAAGGAGATGAGCTTGGTCCCCGGGCCCAGGGCCCCCGCCACAAAGGCCCCACAGGGCTCCGCCACCTCCTTGGCAAGCCTAGCCCCCAGGTAGGCGAGCGCCTCCGCCTCCTCCCCTAGCCCGTACTCCGCCAGCACGTGCCGCAAGGCGCCAAAAGTGTTGGTTTCAATCACCTCGGCCCCGGCCTCGAGGTAGGACCGGTGGATTTCCCGCACCACCTCGGGCCGGGTGCGGTTGAGCACCTCGGGGCAGCCGAAGTAGGCCTCCCCCCCGTAGTCCTCGGGGGCGAGGTCCCTCTTTTGCAGCTCGGTGCCCATGGCCCCGTCAAAGACCACGGGGCGCTCCAGGAGGGCCCTTAGGTAGGGGAACTTCTTGGCCCGGGCCTCCTTGTTGTAGCCCAGGCGCACCAAGGGCGCATCCCCCCACCCTGCCCCCCCCAGGTGGTGGCGGCAACCAGGACTGCAGGCGTGGACCTCCACCATATCCCGCTAGTGTAGCCAAAATGGAGGGGCTATGCTAGGCCCATGGACCCCTTCGGCATCCTCTACACCGACCTCTACCAGCTCACCATGGGCCAGGTCTACTTCCGCCTGGGGCTTCACGAAAGGGAGGCCCTCTTTGAGGCCTTCTACCGGAAAAACCCGGACTACGGGGCCCACCAGGCGGGCTACACCGTCTTCGCCGGCCTGGACCCCCTCCTTTCCTGGATGGAAACCGCCCGCTTCGGGAACGAGGAGCTGGAGGCCCTCGGAGCCCTCAAGGGCCGTTCGGGCAAGCCCCTTTTCGCCGAGGACTACCTCCGCTACCTAAAGGACGTGGGCGGCTTCTCCGGCCTCACGGTGCGGGCGCTCCCCGAGGGCCGGGTGGCCCACCCCCAGGTGCCCCTCCTCAGCGTGGAAGGCCCCCTCCTCCAGGCGCAACTTTTGGAAACCGCCCTCCTCAACCGCATCAACTACGAAACCCTCATCGCCACCAAGGCGAGCCGGGTGCGGGAGGCGGCGGGGGAGGAGGCGGTGGTCCTGGAGTTCGGCCTACGCCGGGCCCCGGGCAAGGGAGGGGAAAGCGCCACCCGGGCAAGCCTCATCGGCGGGGCCAACCGCTCCAGCGCCGTAAGCCTCTCCCACCTCCTGGGCCTCCCCTCCTCCGGCACCCACGCCCATAGCCTGGTCCAAGCCTTCTTGGCCCTGGGCTACACCGAGGAGGATGCCTTCCAGGCCTTCGCCGAGGTCTTCCCCGACGACACCATCCTCCTCCTGGACACCGTGGACACCCTCCACTCCGGCCTGCCCCACGCCCTCAAGGTCTTTGAGAGGCTAAGGCGCAAGGGGCACCGGCCCGTGGGGGTGCGGATTGACTCCGGGGACCTGGCCTACCTGGCCATCCAGGTGGCCAAGGAACTGGACAAGGCGGGCTTTGCCGACACCCTCATCGTGCTCTCCGGCGACCTGGACGAGCTCGTCATCTGGCAGATCAAGAGCCAGATCCTGGAAGAAGCCCCCCGGTACGGGGTGGAACCGGAAAAGCTCCTGAAGCGCCTGGTCTACGGGGTGGGGACGCGCATGGTGGTCTCCTGGGGGTACCCAGCCCTCGGGGGGGTGTACAAGCTGGTGGCCATCCGGGAAAACGGCACCTGGGCTCCCGCCATCAAGATCTCGGACTCCTTGGAAAAGGTGCTCAACCCCGGGCACAAGAAGGTCTACCGCGTCTACGACGGGCGGGGCCTGGCCACGGCGGACCTCCTCGCCACCTTTGACGAGGAGGTGCGGGAAGACACCCCCCTCCACCTCCGCCACCCCACCGACCCCACCAAAAGGCGCACCCTAAGGCCCGGGGAATTCACCCTGGAACCCCTCCTGGAAGAAGCCTTCCGGGGCAGGCGCCTCTTCCCGCCCGTACCCCTCGAGGCCTTACGGGAACGGCGGCAAAGGGACGTGGCCCGGCTGGACCCTGGGGTGCGCCGCCTGGTGAACCCCCACATCTACCACGTTTCGCTCACCGAGCGGCTTTTCGCCCTCAAGGAAGCCCTGGTGGCCCAGCTTTCCGGCTAGGCTTAAGAAGCCTGCCGGAGCCGGGCCTCCTCCAGGGCCTTTAGGGGATTGTCCAGGTGGGGGAGGTCTATGACGAGCTCCTTCACCCCGCTCCCCGGGGCCTCAAACATCAGGTCCACCATGGTCTTCTCCAGGATGGCCCTTAGCCCCCGGGCCCCCGTGCCCCGCTTGAGGGCCCTACGGGCCACCTCCTTGAGGGCGGCAGGGGTGAAGCGGAGGTCTATCCCCTCCATGCGGAAAAGCTCCTGGTACTGCCGCACCAGGGCGTTCTTGGGTTCGGTGAGGATGCGCACCAGGTCCTCCTCCGTGAGGGGGTGGAGCTGGACGATGAGGGGAGCCCGGCCCACGAACTCGGGGATCATGCCGAACTTCACCAGGTCCTCGGGGATGACCTCCAGGGGCTCTTCCCGCTTCTCCTTGTCCCCGGTGAAGCCGATGGCGGTGCGGCCTACCCGGGCCTTGACGATGTTCTCCAAGCCCTCAAAGGCCCCGCCCAGGATGAAAAGGATGTTCTTGGTGTTCACCGGGATGAACTCCTGGTGGGGGTGCTTCCTGCCCCCTTGCGGGGGCACGTTGGCGATGGTGCCCTCAATAATCTTCAAGAGGGCTTGCTGCACCCCTTCGCCGGAGACATCCCGGGTGAGGGAGGGGTTTTCCGACTTGCGGGCGATCTTGTCAATCTCGTCAATGTAGACGATGCCCATCTCCGCCCGCTCCACGTCAAAGTCGGCGTTCTGGAGAAGGCGGAGGATGACGTTCTCCACGTCCTCCCCCACATACCCCGCCTCGGTCAAGGTGGTGGCGTCGGCGATGGCGAAGGGCACCTCCAAGAAGCGGGCGAGGGTCTCGGCCAGGAGGGTTTTTCCCGTGCCCGTGGGGCCGATGAGGAGGATGTTGGCCTTACCGATCTCCGCCTCGGGATGGAGAAGGCGCTTGTAGTGGTTGTAAACCGCCACGCTTAAGGCCCTTTTCGCCGCCTCCTGGCCCACCACGTACTGGTCCAGGTGGGCCTTGATCTCCTGGGGTTTGGGCAGGCGGCTTGGGCCTTTGGGCCGGTGGCTTTCCCCGCGCAGGACCTCCTGGGCCCGGGCCACGCAGTCTTCGCAGATGAAGACGTCCTCCAGGGGGCTTTCCAGAAGCCTTCCCGTGTCCGGAGGGCGAAGGCCGCAGAAGCTGCAGTGGGGTCTAGGCTTCCTCACGGGTCACCACCTGGTCAATGAGGCCGTACGCCAAAGCTTCCTGCGCCGAGAGGTAGTAGTCCCGGTCCGTGTCCTTCTCCACCTTTTCCAGGGGCTGGCCCGTGTGCTTGGCCAGGATCTCGTTCAGAAGCTTCTTGGCCTTGAGGATTTCCTGGGCCTGGATGGCGATGTCGCTGGCCGTGCCCCGGGCCCCGCCCCAGGGCTGGTGGATCATCACCTTGGAGTGGGGCAGGGCGTAGCGGCGGCCCTTCTCCCCGGCGGCCAGGATCACCGCCGCCATGCTGGCCGCAAGCCCGATGACGATGGTGGAAACCGGGGCCCGCACGAACTGCATGGTGTCGTAGATGGCAAGCCCGGCGTCCACCTCCCCCCCAGGGGAGTTGATGTAGAGCTTGATTTCCTGGTTGGGGTTTTGCGCATCCAGGAAGAGGAGCTGGGCCACCACGGTGTTGGCCACCTGGGCGTCTATGGGGGTGCCCAGGAAGATGATCCGGTCCTTGAGGAGACGGGAGTAGATGTCGTAGACCCGCTCGCCGCGGGCGGTCTGCTCTATGACGTAGGGTATGACCATACCGTTTCCCATTCTACGGGGAAGCCCAGGGGAAAATCCCCCCTGGGCCACCAAGCCCCCCTTAGGCCAGTTCCGCCAGGGCCTGGCGCACCGCCTTGTCCTGGAGGTAAGCGGCCCTAAGCCGGGCCAGGCCCCGCTCGCCGAACTGCCGCTTGAGTTCTTGGACAGCGACGCCGTAGGAGCGGGCCACCGCCTGCAGGTAGGCCTGCCACTCCTCCTCCGTGAGTTCGGGCTTGAGCTCCTCGGCAAGCCGCTCCTTAGCCAAAGAGCGGCGCACCCGCTTAAGGGCTTCCTGCCGCAGGTCCTCCTTGAACTTTTCCAGCTCGCCCCGCTCCTCCAGGGCCTTGAGGTAGGCCTCTAGAGCGATCCCCTGGCGGTAGAGGTCCTCCGCCAGGTGCTCCAAGAGGTGGCGCTCCTCCGCCTCCAGCATGGAGGGCGGGATGTCCGCCTCCATCCCCTCGGCGAGCTTCTCCAAAAAGGCCCGCTCCCGGGCCTCCTGGTAGGCCGCTTCCGCCTGGCGCTCAAGGCTTTCCCGCACCTTGGCCTTGAGGTCCTCGAGGCTTTCCGCCTCCAGGGTCTTGGCGAACTCCTCGTCCAGCTCGGGGAGCTCCAGGGTCTTGACCTCCAGGACCTCGGTGCGCACCTCCCGCACCTTTTCGCCCTGCTCGTTCAGGACGGGGACCATGACCACATTTCCCGCCCGCTTGCCCAAAAGGGCCTCCTTTACGTGAGGCAGGGCCTTGGAGAGGTCAATGGGGAACTCCGCCCCCTCCTCCGTGCGCACGAAGACGTGGTCCCCCTCCTGGGCCTCCCGGTCCACGGGAACGAGTTCGGCGTAGCGGAAGCGAAGCTCCTCCAGGGCCTTTTCCACCATCTCCTCCGTGACCTGAGGCGAGGGTACCTCCAGGGCGAAGGCCCTCCAGTCGGGGAGCTTCACCTCGGGGTAGTTCTCCACCTCCGCCACGTAGCGGAAGCCCTCCCCTTCCCTAAGCTCCTCCTCCACCACCCGGGCGGCCACCGGGGTTAGGCCCAGCTCCCGCACCGCCTGGGGGTAGGTTTCCTCCACCAGGCGCTCCTTAAGGTCGGCAAGAAGCTCCTCGCGGCCCAAACGGGCCTCCACCACCTTCAGGGGGGCCTTGCCCGGACGGAAACCCGGGATCCTCACCCGCTTGGCCAGGTCCTTCAGGAGGGCCTGGTAGCTCTCCTCCACCTTCTCCGCCGGGACCTCCACCCGAACCCTTACCCGATAGCCGGAACGCTCCAGGATCTCCGCCACGCCACACCTCGCACAAGAAGGGGCCCCGCCCGGTTGGTGCGAGGAGCGGGACTTGAACCCGCACGGGTTGCCCCACCGGATCCTAAGTCCGGCGCGTCTACCGGTTCCGCCATCCTCGCATGGGGGCGAGGCCCCCCTTTAAAATACCACCCCGCGCGGGGTGGTGGTTTTGGGGTGAGCGATGGGACTTGAACCCACGACCCCCGGATCCACAGTCCGGTGCTCTAACCAGCTGAGCTACGCTCACCACGCTCAGCATCCGCCATTCTACGGGGCTATTTGGGCTCCGTCAAGGCCTGAAGCCCGCCCTCCAGGCTCATGGCCTCGTACCCCTCCGCCTCCAGGTAAAGGGCCGCCACCTGGCTCAATAGCCCCTTCTCGCACACCAAAAGGAGGGGGACTTTGGGGAGGCTATGCTCTCCCTTTTGGATTTTCTCTAGGGGCACCCACTCGGCGGGGAAGGGCAAGGGGGTGGTCCTCCGGTCAGCGGGGCGCACGTCCACCACCTTGACCCCCTGGGCCAGGAGGGCTTTGAGCTCCTCGGGGCGCACCTTGCGCATGGCTTGAGTATAGCGGGCGGGGGCGCCGAGGGCCTGGTGGTAAGTCTATGCATTTAGACCCGCTCCTTTTGCATAGACTTAGCACCAACCCTTGGCCAAATCCCCGGCCTGTGGTAAGCTCTTCCACCGGGTACGCGATGCCGCCGAGAAGAGACCTCAAGAAAATCCTCATCATCGGTTCGGGACCCATCACCATCGGACAGGCCGCCGAGTTTGACTACTCCGGCACCCAAGCGGTGAAGGCCTTAAGGGGGGCGGGGTACGAGGCCATCCTGGTGAACTCCAACCCCGCCACCATCATGACCGATCCCGAGCTGGCCGAGCGCACCTACGTGGAGCCCCTAACCCTGGAGTATCTGGAAAGGGTTCTGGCCAAGGAGCGCCCCGATGCCCTCCTCCCCACCCTGGGGGGCCAGACCGCCTTGAACCTCTCCATGGCCCTATATGAAGAGGGCATCCTGGAGCGCTACGGGGTGGAACTCATCGGGGCCAAGGCGGAGGCCATTAAGAAGGGGGAGGACCGGGAGGAGTTCCAGAAGGCCATGCGGAAGATCGGCCTCGAGGTGCCCCGGGGCCTCATGGTGGGGAGCGTGGAGGAAGGGCTCCACTTCGCCCGGGAGGTGGGCTACCCCGTGGTGGTGCGCCCCTCCTTCACCCTGGGGGGTACGGGGGGCGGCATCGCCAGGAACGAGAAGGAGCTCGTGGAGGTCCTGGGGCGGGGCCTCACCCTCTCCCCCGTGCACACCGCCTTGGTGGAGGAGTCGGTCTTGGGGTGGAAGGAGTTTGAGCTGGAGGTGATGCGGGACCACGCCGACACCGTGGTCATCATCACCAGCATCGAGAACCTGGACCCCATGGGGGTCCACACGGGGGACTCCATCACCGTGGCCCCGGCCCAAACCCTCTCCGACGCCGAGTACCAGAGGATGCGGGACGCCGCCAAGGCGGTGATAAGGGAGATCGGGGTGGACACGGGGGGGTCCAACATCCAGTTCGCCGTGGACCCCAAGACGGGCCGCCAGGTGGTCATTGAGATGAACCCCCGGGTCTCCCGCTCCTCGGCCCTGGCCTCCAAGGCCACGGGCTTCCCCATCGCCAAGATCGCCGCCCTTCTGGCGGTGGGCTACCGCCTGGACGAGCTTCCCAACGACATCACCCGCAAAACCCCCGCCTCCTTTGAGCCCACCATTGACTACGTGGTGGTGAAGATTCCCCGCTTCGCCTTTGAGAAGTTCCAGGACCTCCCCAACACCCTGGGGGGGCTTAAGGACGAGCTCGGCACGCAGATGAAGTCCGTGGGGGAGGTGATGGCCATGGGCCGCACCTTCAAGGAGGCGCTTCTTAAGGCCCTCCGGGGGCTGGAGCGGGACGTGCGGGCCTTGGCGGGGGTGCGCACGGAGGACCTGGAGAAGAAGCTCTATCCCAACCCCGACCGCATCTACGCCGTGCTGGAGCTTTTGAGGCGGGGCATGCCCGTGGAGGAGCTCTACGAGGCCACCAAGATTGACCCCTGGTTCCTCCACCAGATGAAGGAGATCGCCCAGGCGGAGGCCTGGCTTAAGGAGCATCCCCCCAAGGACCGGGAGGACTGGCGCTTCTACAAGGCCCTAGGCCTCCCCGACCGGCGCATAGGGGAGCTTCTGGGCAAGGGGGAGGCGGAGGTGCGCGCCGAGCGCAAGGCCCAGGGCGTGGTTCCCGTCTACAAGACCGTGGACACCTGCGCCGCCGAGTTTGAGGCCTACACCCCCTACCACTACTCCACCTATGAGGAGGAGGACGAGGTCTGGCCCTCAGCGAAGCCCAAGGTGGTGATCCTGGGCTCGGGGCCCATCCGCATCGGGCAAGGGGTGGAGTTTGACTACGCCACGGTGCACGCCGTCTGGGCCCTAAGGGAGGCGGGGTACGAGACCCTCATGGTGAACTCCAACCCGGAGACGGTCTCCACGGACTACGACACCGCAGACCGCCTCTACTTTGAGCCCTTGACCCTCGAGGACGTCCTCAACCTGGTGGAGCACGAAAAGCCCCTCGGGGTCATCGCCACCCTGGGGGGGCAGACGCCCCTTAAGCTCGCCCAGGGCCTGGAGGCCCACGGGGTGAGGCTCCTCGGCACCCCCTACGCCGCCATCCACAAGGCGGAGGACCGGGAGGCGTTCCACGCCCTCTGCCAGGCCTTGGGCATCCCCCAGCCCGAGGGACGGGTGGCGGCCACCCCGGAGGAGGCCTTAAGGCTTGCCCAGGAGCTCGGCTTCCCCCTCCTCGCCCGGCCCAGCTACGTCCTGGGGGGGCGGGCCATGCGGGTCCTTTGGAGCGAGGAGGAACTCCACCGCTACCTGGAGGAGGTCTATGCGCCCCTGGAGGAAAAACCCTCCATCCTCCTGGACCGCTACCTGGAAGGGGCCTTGGAGCTGGACGTGGACGCCCTTTCCGACGGGGAGGCGGTGATGATCGCCGGGGTGATGGAGCACGTGGAACGGGCCGGGGTCCACTCGGGGGACTCGGCCACGGTCCTCCCCCCCGTGCACCTCTCCCCCGAGGCCTTGGCCAAGGTAAAGGACTACACCCGCCGCCTGGCCTTGGCCCTGGGGGTGAAGGGGCTATTGAATGTCCAGTACGCCGTCTTGGGGGAGGAGGTGTACGTCCTCGAGGCCAACCCCCGGGCGAGCCGCACCGTGCCCTTCGTCTCCAAGGCCATCGGCGTTCCCCTGGCCAAGCTCGCCGCCCTCATCGCTGTGGGGAAGACCCTGAAGGAGCTTGGGGTCAAGGACCCGGAACCCGTGCCCCCCTACTACGCCGTGAAGGAGGTGGTGATCCCCTGGCTCAAGTTCCCCGGGGTCATCCCTGTCCTGGGACCGGAAATGCGCTCCACGGGGGAAAGCATGGGGATTGACGAGGACCCCTACCTGGCCTACTACAAGGCGGAACTGGGCGCCGGGCAGAGGCTGCCCCTGGAGGGCCGGGTCCGCTTCATCGGCGAAGGGCTCCGGCCGGAGGCGCGGGAACGCCTGGAAGCCCTCCAAAAGGCCTACCAGGAGGCGGGGTTTAGCCTGAGCGATGGGGAATACGATCTCCTCATCAGCCCCGTTCCCCACCCCGAGCTGAGGCGCGCCGTGGAAAAGGGGCTTCCCTTCATCACCACCCTGGAAGGGGCCTGGTGGAGCCTCAAGGCCATCCTCAAGGCCCGGGAGAAGGCCCTAGAGGTGAAAAGCCTCCAGGAGTGGCACGGCCACCTAAGGGTGGGTGTACAATAGGCGGCAATGAAGCTCATCATCGCCATCGTGCAGGACACGGACGCCCCCGGCCTCACCAAGGCCCTGTTGGAGCGGGGCCTCCAGTCCACCAAGCTGGCCTCCACGGGAGGCTTCCTGCGGGAGGGGAACACCACCCTCTTGATCGGGGTGGAGGACGGGCGGGTGGAGGAGGTCTTGGACCTCATCCGGGAGAAGTGCCGCACCCGCACCCGGCTGGTAACCCGGGGGCTTCCCCTCTCCGAGGCCCCCGACCCCTTCCTCGCCCAGCCCGTGGAGGTGCAGGTGGGAGGGGCTGTGGTCTTCGTCCTGCCGGTGGAAGGCTTCTTCAAGGTATGAGGAGGCTTGGGGCCCTCCTTGGCCTCCTTGGGGGCTTGGCTCTAGCCCAGATCGCCAGGCCCCCGGAAGGCTTTCCAAAGGCCCTGGGCCCCCTTCCCCCGGGCGCCCAGGTAGAGGTGGAAACCCAAAACAACCGCCTCCTCGCCGTGCGCTACCAGGGTCCCGAAAACGCCGCCTTCCTGGGACGGCTTCTGGACCGGGCCACAGGCCTTCCCTTCTCGGAAGCCTTCCTCACCTGGTACAAGGAAAACGCCCCCGGCCTTAAGGGGCGCACCCTTACCCTGAACCTGGAAGGGGCCTTCCTCTTGGAACTGGCCTTTTCGGAGCCCTTCCGCGCCCGGCTCGCCCCCAGGAGGGTGGAAGCCCTCGCCTTGAACCAAGACCGCCTCGTCCTGGGGGAAAAGGGGCCGATGTTGCGGATCTTCTCCGACTTCCAGTGCCCCTACTGCCAGCGCCTGGCCCGGGAGGTGCTACCCTCTCTCAAGGCCCGGGCGGCGCAGGGGGAACTTCGGATAAGCTACCGCCACTTCCCCCTCACGGAAATCCACCCCGAGGCCCTGCCCGCCGCCCTAGCCAGCGACCACGGTCCTGGCCGGACCCTACCTGGTGCCCAACCCCTTTGACCTCACCCAGGTACTGGACTACCTGGAACTCGCCCGCTAAAGTGGGCGGGGTGGAAGGCGAGCTTTTTCTCCTCAAAGACTCCAAGGGCCGCGCCTTCCTGGTGCGCCTGAGGCCTGGGGGGGTGTTCCACCACCATAAGGGAAGCGTCTCCCACGAGGCCATCCTCCGGGCGGGGCCTGGGGGGGTGGTGGAAACCCACCTGGGGGAACCCCTCTCCGTCCACCGGCCCACCCTGGAGGAGTACGTCCTCCACATGCGGCGGAGCGCCACCCCCACCTACCCCAAGGACGCCAGCGCCATGGTGGCCCTCCTGGACCTGGCCCCGGGGATGCGGGTCCTCGAGGCGGGCACGGGCTCGGGGGGCCTCACCCTTTTCCTGGCCCGGGCGGTGGGCAAGGAGGGCCTGGTGGAAAGCTACGAGAAGCGCCCCCACCACCTAAAACAGGCGGAGGAAAACGTTAGGGCCTTCTGGCAGGTGGAAAACGTGCGCTTCCACGCCCAGGGCTTGGAGGAGGCCGCGCTTGCCCCGGAAAGCTTCCACGGGGTGGCCCTGGACCTCATGGAGCCCTGGAAGGTCCTCCCTAAGGCGGCGGAAGCCCTGATGCCGGACCGGTTTTTGGTGGCCTACCTCCCCAACATCACCCAGGTCCTGGAAACCGTGCGGGCGGCGGAGGGGCTTCCCCTGCGGTTGGAGAGGGTCTTGGAGGTGGGCTGGCGGGAGTGGGAAATCCGGCTTCCCGTGGCCCATCCCCGCTTCCAGCAGGTGGGGCACACCGCCTTTTTGGTGGCGTTTCGCAGATGGAAGGCCTCCTGATCCACGCCCTTTTGCGGGGGCTTCTCCCGGAGCTTCCCGCCCTGAACCTGGGCCTCGCCTTCCCCAACGAGGGCACCCTGGCCGTGCTCCTGAAGGGCCAGTCGGGACGGATTTTCAACCTGGTCCTCCACTACCGCCCCCCAAACCCCAGCCTGGTCCTGGAGGAAGGGACCCTCCTGGGGGAGCCCAAGACCCCCTTCCAGCGGCAGCTATCCGCCCGGGTCAAGGGGCCTTTGGTGGCAGCGGAGCAGCTGAAGCTGGACCGGGTGGTCTTCCTGCACTTCGCCGGGGAAAAGGGCTTCGTGGACACCCCGCCCTCCGTCCTGGTCTTTGAGGCCACGGGGCGGAACGCCAACCTCCTCCTTCTGGACGAGAAGGGCATCCTCCTGGGGGTGGACCGGGTCATCACCCAGGAGGTGAACCGCTACCGGGAACTCAAGCCCGGCCTCCCCTACACCCCCCACCCCCTACGCCAAGCTGGACCCGAGAACCCTCACGGAGGAAGACCTAAGGGTCCTCCTGGGGAAGCCCCTCAAGGAGGTGGTGCGCCACGTGGATGGGGTGGGCCTGGAGCTTATGCGGGAGCTGGCCCGCCGGGCGGGCCTCACGCCGGAAAGCCCCCTAGGGGAGGCCGGGCTCGCCCTCCTCCACCGGGCCCTCAAGGGCCTTGTGGAGGACCCCTCCCTGCGCACGGCGCTTTCTGAGGAGCTCCGGGCCAGGTGGCAGGAGGAGGAGAAGGAGGCCCTGAGGAAGCCCCTTCTCGATGCCCTGGCCCGGGAGGTGCGCACCCTCAGGGCCCGGCTCGCCGACTACGAAAAGGCCCTCGCCCGCCTGGAGGAGGCCGAGGCCCTTCGGCAAAAGGCCGACCTCCTCCTCGCCCGCCTCAAGGAGGTACCCAAGGGGCAAGCCAAGGTGGTCCTAAAGGGGTTTGACGGCCACCCCGTGGAAATCCCCCTAGACCCTGCCCTCCCCCCCAGGAAAACGCCAAGAAGCTCTATGAAAGGGCCCGGCGCCTGGAGGAGCTGGCGGAAAGGGCTTTGGACCTCATCCCCAAGACGGAGGCCCGGATAGCGGAGCTGGAAGGGGAGATGGCCCGCATCGCCCAGGCGGACCTAACGGAACTCCTCGCCCTCACCCGGAAGCCCAAGGGGGAAAAGGGCCCCAGGCTTGGCCTCCGCTACACCTCCCCTTCGGGCTTTCCCGTCCTCGTGGGGCGGAACGCCAAGGAAAACGACCTCCTCACCCGCACGGCCCACTCCGAGGACCTCTGGTTCCACGCCCAAGGGGTACCGGGAAGCCACGTGATCCTCAAGGTAGAAGGGAAAAACCCACCCCTGGAGGACCTCCTCTTCGCCGCTAGGCTTGCCGCCTACCACTCCAAGGCCCGGGGCGAACGGCAGGTGCCCGTGGACTACACCCGCAAGAAGCACGTCTGGCGGCCCCGCAAAGCCCCTCCCGGCCAGGTGCTCTACACCCAGGCCAAGACCCTTTTCGTGGAGGGGGCGCTTCCCGAGGGCCTCGAGGCGGGATAAACTTAGACCCCGTGAAGAGGGTGATGTTCCACGCCAAAATCCACCGGGCCACCGTGACCCAGGCCGACCTCCACTACGTGGGCTCGGTGACCGTGGACCAAGACCTCCTGGACGCCGCCGGCATCCTGCCCTACGAGCAGGTGGACATCTACGACATCACCAACGGGGCCCGCCTTACCACCTATGCCCTGCCGGGCCCAAGGGGCTCGGGGGTGGTCCAGATCAACGGGGCCGCCGCCCACCTGGTGAAGCCCGGCGACCTGGTAATCCTCGTGGCCTACGGGATCTTTGACGAGGAGGAGGCCCGGAGCCTCAAGCCCACGGTGGTCCTGGTGGATGGGCAAAACCGCATCCTGGAGGTTCGGAAGGGGTGAACCGCCTCAGGCTCTACCTGGAGCTGGTGCGCTTTGAGCACACCCTGTTCGCCCTCCCCTTCGCCTACGCCGGGATGCTCCTGGCGGCGGGGGGCTGGCCGGGTTGGCGCACCTTCCTCCTCGTCACCCTGGCCATGGTGGGGGCGAGGACCATGGCCATGGCCCTCAACCGGCTCATAGACTGGCGGATCGACGCCCTAAACCCCCGCACGCAGAACCGCCACCTGCCCAAGGGGCTCGTCAAGCCTTGGGAAACCCTCGTCCTCGCCCTGGTGGGCCTCGCCCTTTTGGTCTACGCCGGGCTCGCCTTGAACCCCCTCACGGCCAGGCTCCTGCCCGTGGCCGTCTTCTTCCTCACCGCCTACAGCTACACCAAGCGCTTCACCTGGCTCTGCCACTACGTCCTCGGCCTCACCATCGGGGCCGCCGCCCCTGGGGGGTGGATCGCCGTCACGGGGAGCTTCGCCCCCACCGCCTACTGGCTTTGGGCAGGGGTGGGGCTTTGGATCGCCGGCTTTGACATCCTCTACGCCACCCAGGACTACGCCTTTGACCGGGCCCATGGGGTGAAGAGCATCCCGGCCCGCTTCGGCATCCCCAAGGCCCTCCTCGTGGCCCGGGCCACCCACCTCCTCGCCTGGCTCGCCTTCCTGATGGCGGGGCTTAGCTACGGGGCGGGGTGGGCCTACCACCTGGGGCTTCTCCTGGTGGGGGGGCTCCTCCTTTGGGAGCACCGCCTGGTAACCCCCAAGGACCTTTCCCGGGTGGAGGTGGCCTTCTTCCAGGCCAACGTGGGGGTGAGCCTGGGAATGTTCCTCTTCATCCTCCTGGACCTCCTCACGCTAGGCTAGGCTTAAGGCATGGAAGGCCTGAAGCGGCAGGCGGAGGCGGCCATCCGGGAATTTTTGGAGCTTTTCCCCATGCCTAGGGGAAGCCTCTTCGTCCTCGGGGGGTCCACCAGCGAGGTCTTGGGGGAAAGGGTGGGCACAAGGCCGAGCCTCGAGGCCGCCGAGGCCATCCTGGAGGGGCTTCTGCCGCCCCTCTTGGAGCGGGGCGTTCACGTGGCCGTCCAGGGGTGCGAGCACCTGAACCGCGCCCTGGTGGTGGAAAAGGAAACGGCCCGGGCCTACGGCCTGGAGGAGGTCACCGTCTTCCCCCATCCCAAGGCCGGGGGGGCCTTGGCCACGGCGGCCTTCCTCCGCTTCCAAGACCCGGTGATGGTGGAGTCCCTCAAGGCCCAGGCCCACGGGGGGATGGACATCGGCGGGGTGCTCATCGGCATGCACCTAAGGCCCGTGGCCGTGCCCCTGCGCCTTTCCGTGCGCAAGCTGGGCGAGGCGGTCCTCATCGCCGCCAAGACCCGGCCCAAGCTCATCGGGGGCGCCCGGGCGGTCTACACCCGGGAAGAGATGCTCAAGAGGGTGGAAGAATATCGGCCAAGGCTTCCCTGAAGAGGGCCGCCACCCCCAAGGCCTCGTACCGGTCGTAGGCCCCCATGAGGGAGAGGCGGAAGATCCTGCCCTTTAGGGGCCCCTGCCCCCCGGCGATCACCGCGTTCCGCCGGGCGAAGGCCTCCTTCACCGCCCCGTAGGACACCCCCTCGGGCAGGTAGAAGGCGGCCACGGCGGGGCTTTTCACCTCGGGGACGGGCCTTAGCCCAAGCGCCTCCCCCACCTGGTAGAGGAGGGCGTTTTGCCACGCCTTCAAGGCGAGGTGCGCTTCCAGGTGGGGCATCACCGCCTCCAGCACCGCCTTGACCGCCCCCACCAGGTTGATGGCCGGGGTCCAAGCGCTTTCCCCTTCCCGCTGGGCCTTGAGCTCCCGGGCGAGGTCTAGGTAGTAACACCTAGGCTTTAGACGCTCCAGGGCCCTTGGGGAGAGGGCCACGAAGCCGAGGCCCGGGGGGCACATGAGGCCCTTTTGGCTTCCCGAAACGGCGGCGTCCACCCCGTAAGCCTCCAGGGCCACCTCCCGCACGAGCAGGCTCGTCACCATGTCCGCCCCCACCAGGCCCTCGGGGTTCGCCTCCTTAAAGGCCCGGGCCAGGGCGGGAAGGTCCACCAAGGCCCCGGTGGAGGTCTCGGAGTGGACGAGGAGAAGCCCTTGAAACCCCCTTTGGGCCACGTCCTCGGGGCGGGGCACCCGGCCATAGGGAAGGTCCAAGCGCTCCGCCCTAAGCCCCGCCGCCAGGGCGATCTCGTAAAAGCGCTCGGAGAACTTGCCGTAAACGGGGACCAAGACCCGCTCCCCGGGGGCGAAGAGGTTCTGCGCCAAGGCCTCCATGGCCAGGGTGCCGCTTCCCGTGAGGAGGAGGACCTCCCCTTCCGTGCCGAAAGCCCGCTTGAGAAGGGAACGGGCCTCCAAAAAGAGGGCCCGGGCGGGCTCGGTGCGGTGGTGGAGCTGGGGCCGGGATAGGGCCTCCAGGGCCTTGGGGTGGAGCCGCACGGGACCAGGGGTCAGGAGCCACTCCATGGGAAAAGTGTATCGTAGACCCGTGGACCTGGCCCTCCGCTTCCTCCCCCACGCCCCGGGCGAGTACCTCCTGCCCCTCCCCCAAAGCCTTCCCGGGCAGGAGGTGGCCGGGGTCTTCCTCTCGCAAAAGCCCCTCGAGGCCTACGAGGCCCGGGGCACCCTCTGGGCCCGCTTCGCCCTGAGGGAGGGGGAGGCCCTGGAGCTGAGGTTCCGGCTCAAGTCCTACCCCGTGCGGGAAACCCCCCCTTGGCGCAGGGCCCTCCTCCAAGAACCCCCGGAGGCCTGGCCGGGGATTCTGGCCCACCGGGGGCACAAGGTGGAAAGGGCCTTGGGCTTCCTCCTTTCGGGAAGGCCCCACACCTGGTTCCTGGTGGACGGCGCCCCATTGGACCCCCTCCTCCACCAAACCCTCCGGGAAAACCCCGCCCACCTCCTCCCCTTGGGCGTGGTCCCCGACCCGGGGGTCTACCTGGGAGGGCACGAGGGAAAGCGCCTTCTCCTCCTCAAAGCTCCCTGGCCCGGGGAGGAAAGCCTCCTTTGGCAAGAGCTCCGCGCCCTAAGGCCCGACCCCTTGCCCCCCTTAAGGGCCTTGGCCTTCGCCTCCTTGGGGCTTTCCGCCTTGGGCCTCCCCACGGGGCCCTGGCCCTACCTCCCCTACCTCGCCCTTTTGGCCTTCCGGCAGGGCCCCGCCCTCAAGGACCTCCTCCGCCGAAGCCCCCGCCACGCCCTAGAAAGCCTCCTCTTCCACGCCTTCGCCCTTTCCGTAAGCCTTAACCCAAGGCCGGAGCTCGGCCTCGGGTACCTGGCCCTATTTTTCTGGAACCGGCTTAGGCCTTCTTCCGCAACTCCTCCAAAATCTCCCGAAGAAGCCTGACCTCCTCCGGGGGCTCGGGCGGGGCCGCCGGCGCTTCCTCCTTCTTCAGGCGCCTTTGCACCGCCTGCATGGGCACCACCACCACGAAGTAGATGGCCGCCGCCACCACCACGAAGTTCAAGAGGGCGTTGATAAACTTGCCGAGGGCGATGGGGCCAAGCTTGAGGGCGGAGAAGTCCGGCACACCCCCCAAAGCCCCGACCAGGGGGGTGAGGACGTCCGCCACCAAGGAGTTCACCACCTGGCCAAAGGCGCCGCCGATGACGACCGCCACCGCCAAATCCACCACATTGCCCCGCATGAGGAAGTTCTTAAACCCTTGCAGCATAGGCACCTCCATTAATCCCTTGTGGCTGGCGCCACGATCCCTCTTTACCTTGCCCCTGTGAAAGGCCTGCTAAAATGGCGGCGAACCCCCGATGGGCCAAAGGGCTCAAAGCGCGGGGCCAAGGAGGTTAGGATGGCCAAGGTCAAGCTGGAGCACGTTTGGAAGCGCTTCGGCAAGGTGGTGGCGGTCAAGGACTTCAACCTGGAAACGGAGGACGGGGAGTTCGTGGTCTTCGTGGGGCCTTCGGGTTGCGGCAAGACCACCACGTTGCGCATGATCGCGGGCCTCGAGGAGGTTTCCGAGGGCAAGATTTACATCGGCGACCGCCTGGTGAACGATGTCCCCCCCAAGGACCGGGACATCGCCATGGTCTTCCAGAACTACGCCCTTTACCCCCACATGAACGTGTACGAGAACATGGCCTTTGGGTTGCGCCTACGGCGCTACCCCAAGGACGAGATTGACCGCAGGGTAAAGGAGGCGGCCCGCATCCTGAAGATTGAGCACCTCCTAAACCGCAAGCCCCGGGAGCTCTCGGGCGGCCAGAGGCAGCGGGTGGCCATGGGTAGGGCCATTGTCCGGGAGCCCAAGGTCTTCCTCATGGACGAGCCCCTTTCCAACCTGGACGCCAAGCTGAGGGTGGAGATGCGGGCCGAGATCGCCAAGCTGCAAAGGCGGCTTGGGGTCACCACCATCTACGTGACCCACGACCAGGTGGAGGCCATGACCCTGGGCCACCGCATCGTGGTGATGAAGGACGGGGAGGTCCAGCAGGTGGACACCCCCTTAAACCTCTACGACTTCCCCGCCAACCGCTTCGTGGCGGGCTTCATCGGGAGCCCCTCCATGAACTTCATCCGCGCCCGGGTGGAGGCGCAAGGGGAAAAGGTCTACCTCGGGGCCCCGGGCTTCCGTATCCGCACCAACGCCATCCTGGGTCAAGCCCTTCGCCCCTACGCCGGCAAGGAGGTCTGGATGGGGATCCGGCCCGAGCACCTGGGCCTTAAGGGCTACACGGTGATTCCCGAGGAGGAAAACGTCATCCGGGGCGAGGTGGAGGTGGCCGAGCCCCTGGGGGCCGAGACGGAAATCCACGTGAGCGTGGACGGCACCGTCCTGGTGGCCAAGGTGGACGGCCACGCCCCCGTGAAGCCCGGGGACAAGGTGGAGCTTTTGGCGGACACCTCCCGCCTGCACGCCTTTGACGTGGAGACCGAGAGGACCATCGGCCACGCCCAGGAGAAGGCGGCGGTGGCCCGGTAGGCGGTGGGGGCCCAGGCGGGGGGATCTCCCCCCGCCTTTATGATGGAGGGGTGGTGGGTTTGACCAAGCCCTTTGTCATCGGAATCGCTGGGGGAACCGCCAGCGGCAAGACCACCCTGGCCCGGTCCCTGGCGGAAGCCTTAGGGGAACGGGTGGCCCTCCTGCCCATGGACCACTACTACAAAGACCTCTCCCACCTGCCCTTCCCCGAAAGGCTTTCCTTAAACTACGACCACCCCGAGGCCTTTGACCTCCCCCTTTACCTGGCCCACGCCCAGGCCCTCTTGACGGGGAAAGGGGTGGAGCGGCCCACGTACGACTTCAAGGCCTACACCCGGGGGGCCCACACGGCGTGGGTCGCCCCCGCCCCGGTGGTGATCCTGGAAGGCATCCTGGTCCTACACTTTGCCGAACTTCGCGCCCTCATGGACCTCAAGGTCTTCGTGGACGCCGACGCCGATGAGCGCTTCATCCGCCGCCTGGAAAGGGACGTGCGGGAAAGGGGGCGGAGCCTGGAAAGCGTAGTGGCCCAGTACCTGGAGAAGGTGAAACCCATGCACCTGGCCTTCGTGGAACCCAGCAAGCGCCATGCGGACGTGATCCTGCCGGGTGGCGGGCAAAACCCCGTGGCCGTGGAGATGCTAAAGGCCAAGGCCCTTGCCCGCCTGGCCGAGATGGAGGCAGCGTGAGGGCCTTCTTTAATGTCCTCCTCCTCCTGGCCCTTTTCCCCTCCCTCCTCGCCCTCGCCCCCCGGCTACGGGCAGAACGGCCTGGGCCCGTGGTCCTCCTTTTGGACGCCGAGTCCGTCCGCGAGGAGGCCAGGGTGGAGGGGAAAAGCCTCCTGGAGGTCCTGGAAGGCTACCGGGCCTTGGGCGTTCAGGGGGTGGCCTTTCCCGAGCGTTTTCTTAAGGACTGGGTGGATGAAGGCGTTCTCCTCTACCGGCCGGGAAGCGAGCTACGAGAGGCGGGACTAACCGCCCGGAAGGGCTGGTACTACGTGAAGGGGGAAGCGTGGCTTGTGGAGCTGTTGGCCAAAGCCTACGCCCTCCCCACCCACCGCCTCGGGGACTGGCTTGGCTTTCCCCTGGACGTGCAGGCTTTTCCCGCCTTCTACCCCTTGGAAGAGCTACGCCAGGCCAAGGCGGCGGGGTTTTACGTGGCCGTGCGGCCCATCAACCACCGCCTGCGCCTCCTTGACCCAGGCCTCCCCCTGGTGCCCAAGGAGGCGGACGCCCTGGTCTTCGCCGGCCTCGAGGCTCTGGGCCACCCCTACCGCCTGGAGGAGGCCAAGGCCTTGGTGGGGGTCCCGGTGGCCCTCATTGAGGGCACGCCCCAGCCGGGCCTCCAGGCCTTTAGGGAAAAGGGGGTTCTCCGGCTTTTTGGCCTGCGCTACGAGTGGCAGCTCACCCTACGCCCCGAGGAGGCGGCGGACAAGTACGCCCTGGCGGCCCGGGAGCGGGGGCACCAGCTCCTCTACCTAAGGCCCTACCCCTACCGAGAGGACACGGAGCGCTTCCTCAAGCGGCTCACCGCGGAGCTTAAGGCAAGCGGCATCCCCTTGGGCCGCCCTGCCCCCCGGGACTTCGCCCCAAGCCCCCTGCGTCACGCCGCCTGGATGGGGGTGCTAGCGGGACTTGGCCTTCTCGCCTTGGGGCTTCCTGTCTACGGGCCCCTGGTGGCCTTTGCCCTCCTCCTCCTGGCCTTGGGCTATGCCGGAAGCCAAGCGGGGGCCCTCCTCGCCGCCTTGGTCTTTCCCGTGCTGGGCTTTTTGGGCCCCAGAAATGGCCTTTGGATGTGGCTTCGCACCCTGGGCTACGCCCTGGCGGGGGTGGTCTTCCTCTCCGCCCTGGGCTCTACCCCGGCCACGGTGCAGGGGCTAACCCCCTTCAAGGGCGTTTCCCTGACCCTCCTGGTGCCCCCCCTCCTGGTGGCGTACAGCTTTTTGGAAAAGGATTTCAAGCGGGCGCTTACCCAGCTCTTCCAACACCCCTTACGCCTGGGAGAGGTGGCCTTGGCGGGGCTTGCCCTTTTCCTCCTGGCCCTAGCCCTCCTCCGCCGCGGAAACGACGCCCCCCTGGTCCCAGACCTGGAGCTTAAGCTGAGAAGCCTTCTCCAAGACATCATGGTCCGTCCCCGCTTCAAGGAGGTCTTCGGCCACGCCCTCTTCCCCCTGGCCCTTCTCCTCCCCTGGCCCCGCTTCGTGCAAAACGGCCTCCTCTTCCTGGCCGCCTTGGGCGTGGCCTCCATCCTGAACACGTTTAGCCACTTCCACACCCCCCTCACCATCTCCTTCTTCCGGGTGGTAAACGGGGCCATCTTGGGCCTTCTTTTGGGGCTTGTTGGGGTTATCCTGGTGAGGAGGCTCCGGGCATGGTGGTTGGGGTAGCGGGGTACTACGGCTTCAAGAACACGGGGGACGAGGCCATCCTCGAGGCCATCGTCCGCGAACTGAAGGCTAGAGGCCACGAGGTGGTGGCCCTTTCGGGGGATCCCAAGCGCACCCGGGAGGAACACGGCATCCGCGCCTACCACCGCCTAAACCCCTTGGCCCTCCTCAAGGCGGACCTTTGGCTTTTGGGAGGGGGCGGGCTTTTGCAGGACGCCACCAGCTCCCTAAGCCTTCTCTACTACCTTTCCGTGTTGCGCCTAGCCCGGCTTTTCCGCAAAAAGGTGGTGGTCTTCAACCAGTCCCTGGGCCCCCTCTCCCCTTGGGGCGAGGCCCAGGTGCGCCGGGCCCTCCAGGGGGTACCCCTCATCGTCCGGGACCAGGACTCCCACGCCTACGCCTGGGAGCTGGGCCTAAACCCCCTTTTGGGCGCCGACCCCGCCCTCCTCCTCACCCCTCCCCCGGTGAAGCGGGAAGGGGACCTGGTCCTGGTCATCCCCCGGGCCGGGGTAGACCCGGAGGCCCTGAAGAACCTCTACATCACCGCCAACCATCTCTTCCACGAGGGGAAACAGGTGATCGTCCTCCTCCTCCAGCCCGGCTACGACGACGAGGTGGCGAGCGTCTTCTACCTCCACCGGATTGAAAAGACCTCCGACCCGCGCCGCCTCCTTTACCTAACGGCCCAGGCGGGGTATGTGATCTCCATGCGCCTCCACGGGCTCATCCTAGCGGCGGCGGCGGGAACCCCCTTCGCCGGGGTAGCTTACGACCCCAAGGTGGCCGCCTTCGCCAAGGAAACCGGGGCCTACTACCAAGACCTCCCCGGGGACCCCACCACCCTAGCCAAGGCGGCCCTCTACGGCCGCAGCCCCGACTGGGAGAAGGTGGCGGCCCTGAAGGAGCGGGCGAGGCAAAGCTTTGACCTGGCCCTCGGGGAAGCCGCTTTGGTCAAGCGCCCTCACGGACGCGGTTAAGCCTGGCCTTAAGCCCCTCGGCGAAGGCCTGGAGGTCGCTTAAAGCTTCCTCCACCTCCTGCCTTAGGAGGAACTCCCCAGGGGAAAGCCTCTTTAGAACGAGGAAAGGCGGGCTTGCCAAAAGCTCCACCCCCTTGCGCACCACCTCGGGGATGAGGCCTTCCTCCAGGGCCTCGGCCTCGAGGTCCGAAAGCAGGAAGACCTGCCCCAAAGGCTTCTTGGCGAGAAGGAGGAGCAAGGCGGCAAAGGCCCCCCTTTCCGAGAGCTCCGCCACCAGGCGGTCCTCCAGGGCCTCCACCGCCTCGAGGTCCACCCGTCCCTGGCGCAGGAGGTCCTCCAGATCCAAGGCGGAAACGGGGAAACGGGCCTTGAGGCGGACCAAGCGGCCGATGGCCTCGGGGGAAACGTGGCCGAAGCCCTCGGGCACCTGGGCCTTGTGGGACTCGGGCGCCAGGTAAGCGGGGTAGCTCCCTTCCCGGCGGTAAGGCTTGAGCAGGGCCGGCTCCCCTTCCCCTAAGCGCAAGAGGGCCAGCACCACCTGCCGCCGCCCCAAGGGGGCCTTGTAAACCCAAGGAAGCCCGCCCTCCAACACGAAGCCGAGCCGCCTTAGGTCTTCGGTAACGCCCGGGGGTTCCAACACCTGGGGCTCGTGGGGGAAAAGCACCTCCTTGGGGTACGGCGCAACCCGCACCCGGCGCTTTTCCAGCCGGGGCTCCTCCCGCTCGGGGCGGGAAGGCTCGGGGGCAGGAGCCCGCCCCTGGCTCCTTGGGGCCGCTTTGAGCTCCACCTCCTCCCCCCGGAAGTGGAGCAGGATGGTCTCGTTCACCGCCAAACGCCGCTTGGCGTAATAAGGGCCGAGCCCCCGGACCACCCCCGCCTTCCAGTCCACCTCCCCTTCGTACACCTCGCCATCCTCGTCCACGAAGCGCACCCGCTCCTTGCCCAGAAGCCGCTGGCGCAAGGAAACGGTGAGGGCCATGGTGCCCGTTTGAATACACGCACTGGTAAGGACATAGCGTGCGGTCATATCACCTCCCAAGGTCCTCGAGGGGACGGGGGCTCCCTGAAGTGAGCATATAATACACCTCGTACACCACGGCAAGGGTCCGCTCCACATCGTCAAGGGCCCGGTGCACCTCCCGCTTGGGGAACTCCAGCACCTCGGAAAGGGCGTCCAGGCCGTAGCGCTTTAGCCCCCTGAAAGCCCGGCGCGCCAGGCGCACCGAGTCCACCACGGGGTTTTCCAACCGGTAACCCATGCCCTCCAGGGCCGGGCGCAGGAAGGAAAGGTCAAAGGCGGCGTTGTGAACGACCAAGGTGGCCCCGGAGAGGAGGGGATAAGCCTGCTCTAGAACCGCCTCCAGGAGAGGGGCCTCCTCCAGCATCCCCGCCCGGATGCCCGTGAGGCGCTCAATGAAGGGGCTTGGCGGGCGCTCGGGCCGGACCAGGCTCTGGAAGGGGATGCGCTTTTCCCCTTCCAGACGCACCAGGGCCACCTCAATGATCTCGTTCAAGCCGGGGGCCAGGCCCGTGGTTTCCAGGTCCAGGACCACCACCGCCTCCCCCTTGTGGGGAAAGGGATAGCGCCACTCCCATAGCCCCACCTCCCTCTCCAGGACAAAGCGCCCGTCCAACAGGGGCCGCACCACCCGCTCCACCGGCCCCCGGAGGCCCAAGGCCTCGCCCAAAGCGGGAAGGGGCAAAGGCCTTGCCGCTTCCCTCAGGGTGCGGGCCAGGCGCGTGGCCAGGCGGTAGCGGAGGAAGGCATCCTCCATGGGGCTAAAGCGCCTCCCCTAAAGGCGTCTTGAGGAAGGCCCGGTCCGTGGCCTCTTCAAAGGCCAAGGCCACCCGCAGAAGGCGCTCGTCCTGGCCCCAAGGGGCGAGGAGCTGTAGCCCCACGGGGAGGTTCCCCTCAAACCCAGCGGGGAAGGAAAGGGCGGGTAGCCCCGCAAGGCTCGCCCCCACGGTGTAGAGGTCCTCCCGGTACATGGCGAGGGGGTCCTGCCGCCCCCCCAGGGGGAAGGCGGGGTGGGGGGTGGTGGGGAGGAGGAGGAGGTCCACCTCCTGGAAAAGCGCCTTGGCCTCCGCCTTAAGCCTCCTCCGGAAAGCCTGGGCCCGGCCGTAGTAGGCCTCGTAGTAGCCGCTTTGGAGGACAAAGGTGCCCACCAGGATGCGGCGCTTGACCTCGAGGCCAAACCGGGCCCGGGTGGCCTCCACCACGGGCCAAAGCTCCTCCCCCTCCGCCCGGTGGCCGTAGAGGGTCCCGTCGTAGCGGGCCAGGTTGGAGCTGGCCTCCGCCGGGGCCAGGATGTAATAGGCGTTGAGGGCCAAGGGCAAGGAGGGCCAGGACACCTCCGCCACCTCCAGGCAAAGCCCTCGGAAGACCTTAAGGGCCCCCTCCAAAGCCCTTTCCACCCCCGGGCTATTGCCCGCTAGCCCCTCCCGCACCACCCCGAGGCGCAAAGGGGGCAAGGGCTCGGCCAGGGCCTCCTGAAAGCGGGGGGGGAGGTCCAGGCTGGTGGCGTCCAAGGGATCCGGGCCCGCCATGGCATCCATGAGGAGGGCCAGATCCCGCACGGAGCGGGCCAGGGGGCCGATCTGGTCCAGGCTCGAGGCGTAGGCGATGAGGCCATACCGGCTCACCCGGCCGTAGGTGGGCTTCAGGCCATACACGCCAGAGAAGGCCGCAGGCTGGCGCACGCTTCCCCCCGTGTCCGAACCCAGGGCCACGGGGGCCAGGTCCGCCGCCACCGCCGCAGCGCTTCCCCCGCTGGACCCTCCCGGCACCCGGTCCGGGTCAAAGGGGTTCTTGGTGGGGAAGAAGGCGGAGTGCTCCGTGGAGGAACCCATGCCGAACTCGTCCAGGTTGGTCTTGCCCAGGATCAGGGCGCCCCGCGCCTGCAGCCGGGCCACCGCCGTGGCCTCGTAGGGCGGGACAAAGTTTTCCAAAAGCCGGCTCCCCGCCGTGGTGCGCAGGCCCTTGGTGGCGATGTTGTCCTTCACCGCCACCACCACCCCGGCGAGGGGAAGGGCCGGATCCAGCCTCGCGGCCTCCTCCCAAACCGCCTCGTTTAGGGTGAGAAAAGCGCCCAGGCTAGGGTCAAGCCGCTGGACCCGTTCCCAGTACGCCTGGACCACCTCCTTTGGGGTAAGCTCCCCCCGGGCCACCCGGGCGCGGATCTCGTGGGCCAACATGCCCCCACTATAGCCCGAAGTGGAGGCGAAGCCAGTCGCGAAAGCCCACGTAGGCCGCCTCCCCCCGCGGGGCAGGTAGGTGACGTCCCCCGGCTCGTGGCGGAACCAGGTGTACTGCCTTCTGGCGTAGGCCTTCACCGCCTGGATGTCCCGCAAAAGGGCCTCTTCCAAGGAATACTCGCCCCTTAAGTAGCCCACCACCTCCTTGTAGCCGATGGCCTGCAGGGCGGTGGGGATCTCGGGATAGCGGGCGAGGAGGCCTTGCACCTCCTCCACAAGCCCGCGGGCGAACTGGGAGCGCGCCCTCTCCTCCAGCCTTGGCCAAAGCCAGGCCCGTTCGGGCCAGAGCACGAGCTTCTTGTAGGGGAAGCGGGGCGGGCGCTTGGGAAAGCGGGCGGGGGGCGTACCGGTGCGGCGCAGGACCTCCAGGGCCCGCACAAGCCGCCTGGGGTTTTTCCCCACCCGCGCCGCATCCAAAGGACTCGCCCGATAGAGCTCCGCCCACAGGGGCGCAAACCCCCGCTCCCCAAGCTCTTGCCAAAGGGCGGCCTGGACCGCAGGCTCAGGTGGGGGAAGGTCGTATAGGCCCTCGGAAAGGGCCCGGATGTAGTACCCCGTTCCCCCCACCACCAGGGGCAGGCGGCCCCGGGCAAGCACCTCCGCGATGGCCGCCTCCGCCATCTCCAGGAAGCGGGCCACGCTCATGGCCTCGGAAGGTTCCAGCACGTCCACCAGGTGGTGGGGCACCCTTTGCCTCTCCTCCGGGCTCGGCTTGTCCGTCCCGATGTCCAGGCCCCGGTACACCATGGTGGCGTCCGCAGAAATGACCTCCACGGGCCACTCCTCCCCCAGGCGCAAGGCGAGGAGGGTCTTGCCGCTTCCCGTGGGGCCTGCCAGCACCGGCACCGCTTCCACATCCCTTATGCTAAGGGCATGCTGGAGCGCCTGGACCGCCTGGAAACCCTACGCAAGCTAAAAGAGCTGCAAGAGCGCATCGCCGAGCTCGCCTACCAGCTCACCGGCGAGGAGCCCGCCGCCTGGACCCCCCGGGTGGACCTCCTGGAGGACGAGGACCATTACGTCCTCCTGGTGGACCTCCCCGGGGTGCGCCCCGAGGACCTGGAGCTTTTGGAAGAGGGAAGCCGCATCACCTTGGCTGGGGTCCGCCACCCCCTTCCCGGCACCTACCTGCTGGAGGAAAGGCCCATGGGGACCTTCCGCCGCACCCTGGACCTCCCCGGCCCCATTGAGGAAGGAACCGCCCAAGCCAGCCTCCGCCAGGGGGTGCTGGAGGTGCGCTTCAGGAAAAAGAAGGGCACGCCCCTGCCCTTGGCTCAGTAAGCCACCTCGTGGCAGGCCCGGCACCGGGGCTCGTAGTGCTCCTTAGCCCCCACCAGGATGACAGGGTCGCTGTAACGGGCGGGCCTCCCGTCCACCAGGCGCTGGGTCCGGGTAGCGGGAGCCCCGCAACGGGGGCAGATGGCGGTTAGCTTCTCCACGAACTCCGCCCGGGCCAGAAGCTCGGGCATGATGCCAAAAGGCTCTCCCCGGAAGTCCAGGTCTAGCCCAGCGGCGATGACCCGCACCCCCGCTTGGGCCAGCCTCTCCGCCAGGTCCAGGAAGCCCCGGTCCAGGAACTGCACCTCGTCCACCGCCACCACCTGGGGTAAGGGGGCAAGGTGGGCTTCCATCTCCTCCGCGCGGTCCACAGGAATGGCTTCCACCTTCTCCCCGTCATGGCTCACCACGTGGCTTGCGTGGTAGCGGTGGTCCAGCCTTGGCTTGAAAACCAGAACCCTCTGCCGGGCGATAAGCGCCCGCCGCACCCTCCGGATGAGCTCCTCGCTCTTTCCGGAGAACATGGGTCCGGCGATGACCTCAATCCACCCTTGGCGGTGCAGTACGGGGGGCATCCTTTCCTCCAGGGGCTATTTTAAGAAGAACCGGGGGCTTAGGCCCCCGGTCCGGCCCCGTACCTCTAACGCCCCTTGCGGTAGGAATCGCCAAAGCGCCGTTGGAAGCGCTCCACCCGCCCCTCGGTGTCCACGAAGCGCTGCTGGCCCGTGTAGAAGGGGTGGCACTTGCTGCACACTTCCACGTGGATCTCGGGTTTGGTGGAGTAGGTGTGGATCACGTTGCCGCACCCGCAGATGATGCGGGCGGGAACCAGCTTGGGATGAATGCCCTCTTTCACGCTCGCCTCCTCCCGCACGGTCTTGGCCGTGCGAAAACCGCTTCCTAGTTTAGGGCCCGCCCGCCCTTAAAGCAAGGCCTAGCGGGGCGGGGGCAACCGGCGCCAGCGGGGACCCCATCGCCGCCGTAGCCCCTTAAGGGCCCAAAAAGCGGCGCCCAAAAGCAGGGCCAGCACCCCCACGAACCAAAGGGTAGCCAAGACCCCAAGGCCCACGAGGCTTAGAAGGAGGAGCACGAAGGGCACGTACCAGGGTAGACGCAGGCCCACCCCTTCACCCTAGCAGAAAAAACGGCTAAACTAAAGGATGCCCCGGGACAGGGGTGCGGTCGCGCTCAAGGGGCCAAACCCCCTTGGGTGAGGAAAGTCCGGGCACCATAGGGCAGGGTGCCAGCTAACGGCTGGGCGGGGTAACCCGACGGAAAGTGCCACAGAAAAGAGACCGCCAGCGGCCGGGCCCAAGGCCCGGTGCGGGTAAGGGTGAAACGGTGGGGTAAGAGCCCACTGTCACGCGTCACGCTTCGAGGTCAATTTCAGTCATCTTTTTAGTGCAGTTTGACTGAGTTCGGTCATTTTGAGGTTCGTAAGGTGAGCGTTTATGCGCACGGAACATGAGCGTTATCATGTAAAGTAGCAGGGCCGGGGCTCCATGCCCCGACCCTAGCTAGCCCCGCCGTCACAACGCCCAGACTACGAAGGCGTTAGAGGGACTATGAGAAAAGCCTAACCCGAAAACTACATTGCTCGACCAATCTGGCCGGGCCCGGTTTTGGGCTGGGTTCTTGCCGGCCAACTGGACATAATCGAGGAACGCCCCCTTCGTCACCCCGGGGATGGGCACGAGGCCCAACGCGTAGGCGATGGTGGGGGGGGTGAGCCCCGACTCGTAAGCGAGGCTCATGCTCGAGTTGGTCACGTAATCCTGTGTAGTCGTGTTTTCGTCCCACCCGCTGGGGAATGTGTCTGGGCTCGTGCCCAGGATGGCGGGGCCGACGTTTTGACTCACGCCGTCGTCCGTGAAGCTCTTCGTGGGGTCCTTTTTGTAATACAGGACCCCGGTCTGCCCCGACTGGGGCGTGACGGGCGCCCCGTCCGACGCCCGGATGGCCATCCAGTTGGGGGAAGCTAGGGATAGATCCAGGCTCGCATCGGGGATGATCTCTATGCGCCCGTAGTTGACGCGGAGCCCCCCAAACCAGAGAAAACGGCTGCCAAAAATGTCGGCCACGCCGAATGGCGTGCCGTCATGCCGCCATGCTAGAGGCCCAGACCCAGCAAGGGTAGCGTTGTCTCCCGTCGTCGTGCCCGGAGCCTGCCCATCCACCCGCACCCCCCACTCGTAGGGCGCTTCGTGCGAGCGCCCCCACTGCGTGTTGCCCCGGATGGGGGGGTCAGTCTTGCCCGCCTTGAGCCACTCGGGGAGGACCACGGCCATGAACTCCGCCCGGGTCATGAGGTGGAAGCCGGGGCCGTTGGCCGCGGCGTAGGCCACGGCCTGATCGTAGGTGAGCAATGACGCATTCTGGCCGGGGACGCTCACGAGCTCGCCATTGGAGAGCACGGCGCGGTACATGGAGACCCAAATCTCGCTTTTGGTCTCCCCGTTCACCACAAACGCCGGGTGGGGGCCGGAGCCGAACTGGGGCCCGAGCTGCTCCAGGTTGAAGCGGGGGATGCGCCGCATGAAGAGCGGCTGCCCCTTTTTGGTGTACATCACCGTGCACAGACCTCCTGACGCCGCCTCTACCGCTTGCCGCAGACTATCCTTCACGCTAAAGATCATGCCTCACCTCCAAAGCGTCCAAAATGGGCAGGGCGAAGAGCCGCACCCGCACCAAATCCGCCCGCAGCGGGGTGGGGCGCCACTCGTACACGGGCTCCCGGCGCTCCACCACTTCGCCGCCGTCCTCCAGCTGGTAGACCATCTCCCCCACCTCCACCTGCTCCAACGGCCGAGCCGGCAGAAGGACCTCCGCCCCCAGCCAGTCGGTGGGGTCCAGGGTGGGACCGCCCTGGGGGGTGGCGTAGACGTAGACCCGCTGGGGCTCTGGGCCGGAGAGGGCCTCGAGGTCCAGCGCCACCCCGTCCACATAGAGGACGCCCCCTTCCAGCCGCGCCTCCCAGTGCCGCCCGTCTCCAACGCGCTCCACCGTCACACCTCACCTCCAGTTTTGGTGCACCGCCATCCACCAGACCACGAGGTCATCCGCGGTGCCGCGGTTTTCTATCGTGAAGGCGTTGCGGGCCTTGTTCGCCACCGCAAGCGCCACCCTCCCCAGGTCCGAGGCGCCTTCCACGCGCAGGTAGACGTTGTAGTTGGTGTTTGGCATAGGGTAGGCCAGGGACACCGTATAGGCGGGGAGCACGGGGGGGAACCACGTGGACGGGGAGGCCACCACCCGCGCGTCCGTGATGGTGCCGGCGAAGGTGGGGCCCGTGTCCCCAGCGGGGACGCTCACCTGGGCTAACGGCATTCCCCCCTCGGGCGCCTGGGCGCCCTCCACCAAATAAGGGGCGCCGTCGTTGGTGAGGTAGAGGGTGTAGGTCTTGGCCGCGCTACCCGGGTTGGTGGGCACGGCAATGGCGTTGGGCCGCGCGGGGTAGCTGCGCCGCATCCCCCCTTGGACCGCCACCCCCGCGGCGATGGAGAGGGAGCGCCCCGTTCCCGCGCTCACCTGGAGCCCGGAAACCACATACTTGCGGGGAATGTACACCCGCCCCGTCTGGATGGCCCGGTAGCGGAGGTCCTGGAGCCCGTCCCAAGCCCCCTTGGCCAGACTGAGGGCGGCGGAGCCCAGCACCGCCGCCGCCCGCATGGCCGCCCGGTCCCGCATGGCGTACTGGGCCATAATCCGGGCGAAGGGGCCAACCTCCAGGATGTCGTTGGTGGCGCTCCGGACCAACCCCTTGGATGAAGTTTTGGGGATTGTCCCCCCGCCCGACTCGATGGTCTCCGCGGGCTGCCAGTCGTCGGCAAGCCCTTGACTAGCCAGAAACTCTAGGATGTCCTCTACTGTGGGCACGCTTCACCTCCCTACACGCTCTCCAGGCTGACCTCCAGCCGGTCGATGAGGGTCAGCCCCACCTCCAGGTCCACCGGGTCCCGGGTGCGGCGGTAGAGCATGACCCGGTTGCCGTTGGCGTCCCGGCCAAAGAGGGCGATCTCCCGCAGGGTGCGCACCCCTAGGCCCTCCCAGGCCAGGGCGTACTCGAAGATGGCCCGCCCCCCCTCCAGACGCTTGGAGATGAGGGTGGTGTAGACCGGGTTGGTGAGGGCGCTGGCGTTGGCCGCCCCCGAGGTGCCCCAGCCCGCTTCCACCACCATCTCCATGAGCCTGCGTAGCAACTGCTCTCTGGCGTACGTTGTGAACATTCAGAAGCTCACCTCCCCGAACGGCGGCGCGTAGTCCCGCCACCGCTCACCTCCCTCGCTCAGCAGGGCCAGGCGGGGATACGCCACGTCTCGCTCCCCAGCTTCAAACGGCCAACCGTCCAGGGGCAGGGCGTAGACCCTGCGGTGGGTCAGACCCCCCACCAGCCCTGCCCGCCCCTCTCCCCTACCCTCGCCCCGCCACCTGGGGCGGGAGGGGATGGGTCCCCACGTGCGCCTAGCCACCGGTGCCGTCAAAATCCCACCTCCCCAAAACGCCAGCTTCCGTCAAACACTTGGGCTTGGGCCATCCTGCCCTCGGCCCAGGCGGCGAGGCTCATCCCGCCCGCCAGCGCTACCCGCCGGGTGTCGCCAAAGAGGAAGTCCCCGAAAGCTCCAAGGTCCAGGAGGACCACCGCCGCCTGCGGCCGCAGGCGGAAGACGCGGCGGTCCTGGGCGTAGAGCTCCACCCCCCGCAGGACCGCGTGGGCGGGCTTGAGCTCCCGGACCGCGTGGCGCAGGTAGGCCCGCTCCCGCGCGGTCCAGGGCCCCGCTGGACTGACCTCCAAAATGAACTCCGCCCAGGCAGGGCCCGTGAAAGCGCCCTCGTAGTCCCCAAAGTGCCACGTGCCGTCAAAGGCGTTCTCGAAGGGCCCTTCCACCACCTTGGCCACAAAACCAAGGCGGGCGAGCTCGGCCTCCATGCCGGGCTTCGTCCCCGCCCGGAGCCACCAGTCCCAGGCGTGCCGGACGCGCTCCCGGTAGGAGGCGTCCGGCTCGTCGGGGGGGAAGCGGCGGAGGGCGCGGCCTTCGCCCAGCCGGGAGAGGGCCTCCCCTTCCGCGTACTGGGGGAAGGCCTGGGGGAAGGCCTCCAGGGCCTCCCGGATGAGGTCGGCCTCCTCCTGGGCCAGGGCCCGCACCATCCCGTCCGCCGCCCTTCCCGCCCGGGGGTAGCGGCCCGGGGGGAGGAGGGAGAGGAGGTGGCGGTAGAGGGCCTCGGCGAGCTCACTCATAGACCGTCACCTCCCCGGGGACGATGAGCTCGTCCCGGGCCACGGCCACAGGTCCCGCGGGGGCCAGGACCTCCACCGCCTCGAGGCCTCCCCGGTCGTGCAGGTGGTCCATGAGGCGGGAGGGCCAGAAGGTCTCCCCGATGTTTAGCCCGTTCAGGAAATCCAGGGCGAAGCCCCGCCAGGCCTCGAGGGAGGGGCTTCCCGGGAGGCGGTGCAGGCGCAGGGCGAGGTCCAGGGGCCGGGGGCTGGGGGAGCGCACCAGGGCGTTCACGGTGAGGGGCCGCCGCTCGTCCACCACCCTCTGGACCCGGGCGAGGAGCTCGGGGGAAGGGAGGCCCCGGGCGGGGGCTATGACCACGTCCACGGTGCCCTGGCCCCGGGGGTGGTCGTCTATGACCTGGACCTTCCGCACCTCGGGGTCCTCCAGGGCCCAGCTCATGTAGGCGTGGTAGGTGCTCCCCCGGCCCAGGGCGGGCCAGGCGAGAATGAGGCGGGCCCGGAGCTCCTCGTCCGTCTCCCGGTCCAAGCCGGGCTCCAGGACCTCCTCCACCTCCAGGGCCTCGAGGCCCCCCACCACGGTAACGGGGAGGAGGCGGGTCCCCGGGGGGAGGTTGTAGCGGCTCCCCACGCCCTCGCTCCAGACCTCCACGAGGGCGTCCGGGGCGAAGGGACCCTCGGCCCGGTAGCGGAGTTCCCCCACCCCCAGGAGGGCCCCGGGGGGGAAGGTGCCGGGAGCGGAGGCGAGGACGCGGCAGCGGAGCCTGGCCCCCCGGGCCTCCTTGCGGGCGAGGCCCAGGCCCTTGGCGTGCTCATCCAGCCAGGCGCCGGTGGCGGTGATCACAAAGAGCTGGGGGACGAGCTCCCGGGTGAAGGCGCGGGCCTCGAGGGCCGCTTGGGCCGCGAGGCGCAGGTAGGTGCCGAAGGCGCTGAAACTGTCGGGGTTCCGCACGGGGAAGCCCTCGGGGAGGAAGCCGAGGAGCCTCTGGGTCTCCTCCTCCAGGGTGGGGAGAGGGGGAAGCTCAGGCACCCTTCACCTCCAAGGGCCAGGGGAGGAGGAGCCTAAGGGCCTCCCCCGAGAGGCGCAAGGCGAGGCGGAGGCCTCCTTCCGTCCACTCCCCCCGGGCCTCCTCCACCCGGGCGTCCTCGAGGCAGGTCCGCTCCGCTTCCTGCAGGACCTCCACTCGGGTGAGCTCGTCCAGGGCCGCCTGCACGTAGTCGGGGAGGGCGCTTCCCTCATGGGGGAAGGCCCAGTGGCTCCCCCGGGGGGAGACGAGGCGGGCGAGGAGGTCCTGACGCACCACCTGGAGGCCCTCCACCAGGGCCGCATCCCCCCTGGGGGTGAAGCGGAAGTCACCGTCCTCAAAAAGCCAGTCCCGGTACACGGCTCACCCCGAAAAGACTTTGGAACTGCCGCCGATGATTACCCCGATGGCCGCCCCCACCTGCACCGGGTCCCCCACCCGGGCCACAGGGGGGCCACCGCCCGCGAGCTCCACCCGGGGGGCGTCCACCCGCACCACCGCGGTGCCCAAGAGCTCCACGGTCCCGTCCGGCTTCAGGCGGAGGACCACCCCGGGGGCGGCCTGGACTTCAATCTCCCCGTCGGGCTTGAGGCGCACCCAGGTGTCGGCGTCCTTCTGCACCAGGTACTCCCCGGGCTCCACCGGGACCACGGCCTTCCCCTCGGAGAGGACCCCGTCCACGTAGGGATAGGCGGGGTTCCCCTCGTAGTAGGCCACCCGCACGATGGCCCCCACCTCGGGAAGGGCGTAGACCCCGCGGCCCCCGCCGATCCAGGGCACGTCCAGGGGGACGTCCCGGAGGAGGGGGCGGCTCGGGTCGGGCTGGCCGTCCACGGTGAGGGGCTCCAGGTCCACGCTGTAGCGCGGGCTCCCGGGAGGCCCCGCCACCCCGGGCTCGGACCTCACCGCCACCACCCGGGCCTTGTGGGGGAGGTGGGTGCGGTGGGCGAGCTCGGGCCAGAGGGCCTCCACGAGCCTGCGGAGGGCGGTCTTCAGGGCATCACTCCTCACGGCCGATCACCTCGTGGTAGGCCTCCTTGGGAGAGAGGACCAGGCGGTGCTCCTCCACCCTGAGCCCCCCCCGGTAGGCAGGGTGGTCCACCCGCAGCAGGTGGAGGACCCTAAGGGCGGGGAGAGGGGCCATGCGAAGCCCGTAGCGGCCCGGGGACAAGGGGCGCACCCAGGCCACCTCCTCCCCCACCCGGTGGACCACCCCGTAGTGGGGGCTCTTCCCCTCGGGCCCGGCGTAGAGGACTCCCCCGTCCAGCTCGTGCATCACCGCCTCCACCCCCCAGGCCTTGAGGACCATGAGGACCCCCTCCCAGGCCCGCACGCGGGGGAGGGCGTAGTGGCGCTTGGGCTCGGTCTGGAAGCCCCAGAGGGCCTTCCCCCCCACCTGGCCTTTGACCCACTCGGCCACCTCCTCGGCCTTCGCGTCCTGGAAGCCCTGGGGGCCCACCTCCCGCCGCCACTCGGGGAGGCCCCAGGCCACCCCCTCCGTGGCCGAGAGGAGGCCCTGAAGGGCGCCCCGGAAGAGGGGGCCCTCGAGGGTGAGCCGCACCGCCTCCCCAGGCTGGAAGGGTTTAGTGGTCTCGTCGGAGGGGCGGGCCGTGCCCTCGAGGTAGACCTGCCCCTGGAGGTGCAGGGTGCGCCAGGGGACGTGCAGGCTCTCGTGGAAGACGAGGCCCGCGGGGGTGCCCTTCTGGGTCTCGGGTTTGGGAACGTGGACGAGGTTCATCTGGACCCTCCCACGAGGCTATGGGCGCTCTGCCGCCCGTCCAGGAAGCCCTGTAGCATCGCCGGGGGCTTGGGCGGGGCCTGCCCCCCCTTCCCCTCGTTCCGCCTCTGCTGGGCGCTCCCCGGCGGGGGGCCCGCCTGGGGGCCGGGGGCCGCGGCCAGGGCCTGGGCCTCCCGGGCGTTGGCCTCGGCCAGGGCCTCCCGGGGCTCCACCTGGGTGAGCTCCAGCACGGCCGTGAGCCCGTCCTCCCCGCCCTCTTCCCGGGTGGTGAGCCGGGCGAAGAGGGCCTTCTCTATCCCCCGGGCCGCCAGGTGGGGGTGGACCACCCGCAGGGGCTCGGTCTTGCTCTTGGCGAACTTGGCGTGAAGCCGCCTGGCCTCCGCCAGGGGGTCCTTCCCCGCCAGGCGAAGGGTGATGCGCACCCGGAAGTCCCGGTAGCCCCTGAGGACGTGCACGTCCCCGGTGCGGCCCTCCCGGGGAAGGCTCTCCACGGAGTTCTCCCCCTCCACCTCCACGGCCACCACCACCCCGGGCATCTCCTCCCCGTCCAGCCGCAGGCGGTCTCCGGTGGCGAAGCGCAGGTAGGGCATCAGACCTCCTCCAGATAGGGCAGCATGAGGCGCTTCAGGGCCCCGAGGAACTCGTCCGCATCCCGCACGGAGGGGAGTTCCAGGCGCTCGATGCGCACCACCTGGACCACCCTGCCCTCCGCTTTGCGGCCCTCTCCCCTGCCCTGAGCCTGGCCGGGCACGGGGGCCACAGGGGAAGGGGGCACCAGGGCCCCCAAAGGCGGCAGCTCCGGCATCTCCACCGCAGGGCGCAAGACGGGAAGCTCCAGCAACTGCGGTACCGGGGGCACCAGGGCCTGCACCGCCCGGGCCACCTCGGGGGCCGCCCCCTGCAGGCCCACGGCCATCCCCAGGGCGGTCATGGCACCGATCTCGGCGAAGACCCGGCTGGGGGAGCGCATCCCCAGAAGGTTCCGGAGCGTGGTAATTGCCTTCCCCCCCAGATCCCTGACGGCATTCACCGGGGCCGCCGCCAGGCTGAGGATGCCTTGGGTGAGCCCCTGGACGATGGCCTTGCCCGCCTCCAGGAAGGAGCCCACCAGCCCCCGCACGAAGGCCAGGGCCTGGCCCAAGGCCGCCTTTAGGGCGTCCCAGACCACGCCCCCCAGGCGCAGGGGCAAGGAGAGCAGGGCCTTGAGAGCCTGCCACCCCCTCTCGGCAAAGGCCAGGGCCAGGCGGAAATCCCCCTGGAGGAGGGCCCGCAGGGCCCCGATGCCGGAGAGGACCACGGTCTGGAGGAGCCGGAAGACCGCCTCGGCCCCCGTCACCAGGCCCCGCCAAGCGGCCCCCAACCCCTCTCCCAGCCGGGCCAGGGCGGGAAAGCGCTCGCTGGCCACCTGCCAGAGGCGGGCCAGGGCGTTGAGGGCGGTATCCACCAGAACGCCCCCCACCCGGATGGGCACGGAGAGGACAGCCCGGAGCCCCTCCCACACCCGCAAGGCCCCCTGGCGGGCCCGGTCCAGGTCCAGGGTGAAGAGGCCCACCACCAGGTCCACGAAGCCCCGCAGGATGCGGATGAGGCCCGCGAGGCCGTCGGCGAAGATGGGGGCGAGGCGGACGACGAGGGCTTCCAGGAGGCCGAAGAGGAAGCCGATGCCATACCCCAGGGCGTAGCCGAAGCGGTCCCAGGCGGCCTGGGCGGAGGCCAGGGAGGCCTGGATGGCCCCCCCGAGGGGGCGGAAGAGCCCGGCCAGAGCCTCCCCCAGGCCCCGGAACTCGGCGAGGACCGGGGCGAAGGCGCTCCGCACCGCCTGGAGGGTGCCGAGAACGCTCTTGCGGAAGCTCTCGCTCGCCCCCCAGGCCTGGCGGAAGAGGTAGACGAGCCCGGCGAGGGCGCCGAGGACCAGCCCCACCGGGTTGAGGAGGAGGGCCCGCCCCAGGAAGAGCACCGCCTGCCCGGCCCGGAAGGCCCCCTGGGCGAGGAGGCCGAAGGCCCCCCGGAGGAGCCCCACCGCCCCCAGCCGGGCCATCTCCCCCCGCAGGAGGGCGAGGCCCAGGGAGAGGAGGCGCGCCTGCCTGAGGGCGCCGGCGAGGCCGCTTTGGAGGGCGAGGAGGCCCAGCCGGGCCTGAGTGGCGGCGAAGCCCAGGGCGGCGAGCCCCGTGACCAGGAAGCCGCCCACTACCAGAAGCCCCCCGAGGGTGGCCGTGACGGCCACGAGGGCCCCCCGGAGGAGGGGGAAGCGGTCCAGGAGGTCGGAGACGCGGTTCAGGAGGTCGGCGAGGCGGGCCACCACCGGGGTCACCACGGGCAGGAGGGCGTTGCCGAGGGTGATCCAGATGCGCTCCAGGGCGTTCCGGAGCAGGATGAGCTGGTTCCTCAGGGTGGCGGAGCGGTTCTGGAACTCGGCGAGGACGCTCCCCGTGTAGGCGGCCGGACTTCGCACCAGGCTGAAGGCCTTCTCCAGGGTGCCCAAGGAGCCCACCAGCTTGGCGATGTCGTCGGCGTACTCCATACCGAAGAGGTCGGAAAGCACGGTGAGCTGGTCGGGCACCGCCCTGAGGCGGCGTAGGAAGTCCATGATGGCCCCGGCGGCGTCCCGCCTCAGGGCCTGCTGGAGGCCCGTGGCCGTGAGCCCCAGGCGGGCCAAGGCTTCCTGAAAAGCCTTGGGCTGGACGTGAGCGGTGGCCAGGCGCTGGAAGAGGGCGTTGAGGCCGGTGGCGGCCACCTCGGGGGCGGTGCCGAGGGCGAGGAGGCTCGCGGAGAAGGCCGCCACCTGCTGCCCGGTGAGGCCCAGGAGCTTCCCCGTCCCCCCTACCCGGCGGAGGACCTCCAGGATCTCCGGGGCGGTGGCCGCCATGTTGTTGGAGAGGTGGTTCACGGCGTCCGCCAAGCGCATGACCCCCTCCTGGCTGAGCTCCAGGACGTTGCGGAGCTTGGCCAGGGCGTCTCCCGCCTGGCCCGCGGAGATGCCGAAGGCCACCCCCACCCGGGCCGCGTCCTGGGTAAAGCGGACCAGCTCCTGCATGGGGATGCCCGCCTGGCCCGCGGCGGCGGCGATCTCCGTGAGCTCCCTGGCGGTCATGGGGATGACCCGGGTGAGGCCCAAAAGCTCCCGCTGGAGGGCCATGAGGGCGGGGGCGGGGGCGTCCACCACCTTGCGCACGTCGGCGAAGGCGTCCTCAAAGTCCATCGCCGCCCGGGTGGCGAGGACCAGGGGCGCGGCGAGGGCCGCCCCGGCCCCGGCCACGGAAAGGCCCGCCCCCAAGCGTTGCAGGGCGAGGTCCGCCCGGCGGGAAAGCTCCTCCACCCGGCGCAGCCCCTCCCCCACCCGGCCCAGGGGGTTGGAGACGCGGTCCGTCAAGTCCAACAGCAGTTGCAACCTGAACAGGGCGTTCACAGCTTCCTCACCGCCACCTGAACCCGGTCGGGTTCCTCCAGGTTCACGACCACGCCCTCCACCTCCTGCCGGGCCGGGGTCCAGAAGACCCCCCGCACCCGGTAGAAGCGGCGGGCGGGGGCGTAGTGAGCCTTTAGGAAGGCCTCGGGGTCCAGGTACTTCTCCCGGATGAGGTCCACGTTGCTCCCGGGCCAGAAGTCGGCCTCCAGGGGCGCCCGCCGCACCTCAAAGTGGAGGTGGGCGAGGTACGGCCTGGCCGGGTCCCCCTTGCCGATGGCCCCCACGGGCTCGCCCGCGAAGAGGTAGTCCCCCTCCCGGGCCACCCGGAAGAGGAGGTGGGCGTACTGGGTCCAGAAGCGCCCGAGGCCGGGGAGGTCGTGCTCCAGCAGGACCACGTTGCCCCAAACCCGGTGGAAGGCGCTGTGGACCACCCGCCCCTCAGCCACGGCCACCACGGGGTAGCCCAGGTCGGCGTCCCCGGAGGAGCCGGAGAGGTTAAGGTCCACCCCGGGGTGCTGGTGAGGGGCGAGGCCCTGGGCCTTCCGCCACTCGGGGTAGCGCGGGTCCAAAAAGCCCGCGTCCACGCGGTTCTTTTCGGGAGATGGGGGCAAAGGCCAGAGGACGCGCATGGAGGGGTAAAATCAGGCTGCCCCCGGGTTTCCCCGGGGGCAGTTATCCCACCTTAGCCCTATCTTACCCCGGAGGGTGGGGGGGTGGCAAGAAGGCGGCTAAAGCAAAGGCTCCATCCCCCCCTTTGGCCGTGCCGTCCGCACTTCCTTGCGCTCGTAGCTCACGTTGAGGCTTCCCGCGGGAAACTCAGGGCGCTTTCCGGCGAGGAGCTCTTCCACGGTAAGGATCTGGAGCCTGGGGTAGGACTGGCTCCCCCAGGAATAGACACCCGCCTTCGCGGCCTCCTCCCGCATGCCTTGCGTGGGGGCCTCCAGGACGATGAGAACCCCGAAGGCCGCCTTCTCCCGCTCCATCACGCCCCGCAGGTCCCTCACCACGCTGGGCCCCAGGCGCTTCCCCCCCTTGACCTGGACCACGACCTTCTCCAGCCTACCCCCGTCCGGGGTGCGGAAGTAGAGGAAGCCGTCTATGCCCGTGTCCTTGCCCTTCTTTCCCTTTTGCGGGTCCCCGTACGGCTGAGCCCCGATCAGGCCCAGAGCCCAGAGCTGAAATTGGTGGGGGTCTTTCTCAAAGAGAAAACGGGCGCTCTCCACGTCCTTGGGCGTCCCAAGAACCTCGTAGTCCCTCCCCGGCTCCAGGCCGAAGTCCCGCCTCAGCCGCGCCTGGATGAGGGTAATGGCCAGGTGGGTGATGTCTATGCCTATCCATCTGCGCCCCAGCTTCTCGGCGGCGGCGAGGGCTGTGCCGCACCCGCAGAAGGGATCCAAGACCACGTCCCCGGGGTTGGAACTGGCCTGGATGATACGCTCCAGGAGAACGAGGGGCTTCTGGGTGGGGTAGCCAAGACGTTCCTTGGAGTGGTGGCCCAAGGGGGGGATGTCGGTGACGACATCCCGAATGGGAACCCCCTTGGCGGTGTCCAGGTACTTCTTGAAGCGGGGCATGACCCCACGCGAAGGCCAGTAAATCAACCCCTCCCGGTCCAGGAAGTCTAACCGCTCCTGCACGGGAAGGTCGTCCCAGTCATCCGGGGGGGTAAGCCACGAAGGGAGCTTATCCTTGGAGGGCACAGCCCAGTGACGATTTTTTACCCCAGGATCTATCCCCCGCCAGGGCTTCCCCGAGTCGCCCTTGCTGGCTCCTGCCCCCGTCAAATCCTTAAGGGCATATCTACCCTTGGCGTCTTGATAGTCGTATTCGTCTTCCATGTACCGTTCTTCATAGTTTTCGTAGACGACATTCCAGGTGTACTCCTCTCCCTTGGTATAAAACAGGAGCGTATCGTGCACCGGCCCCCACCTCTTGGCAGAGCTATGGGCACTCGTGCGCTTCCAAACAACCTCGTTGCGAAAGTTCTTGGGCCCGAATATCTGGTCCAGGATGACCTTCAGGTAGTGGCTCGCAGTGGGGTCGCAGTGGAGGTAGAGGCTCCCCGTGGGCTTGAGCACCCGGTGAAGCTCCAAAAGGCGCACCGCCATCATCACCAGATAGGCGGAGAGGTCATTCTTCCCGAGGAAGCGCACCAGGAAGTCCAAGAACTCCCCAAGTCTCCCGTGCTTAGCCACCACCTCCTGGAGGGCCTGCTCGCTCTCCATCCCCCAGCTCCAGGTGTCCTCAAAGGCCTTGATCTGGGCCCCGGGGCCCTTGCCCGTATGCTCGCGGAAAATGACGTTGTAGTCCGCCTTGGAGTTGAAGGGAGGGTCCAAGTAGATGAGGTCCACACTTTCGTCGGGGATGTGCTTCCGCAGGACCTCGAGGTTGTCTCCGAAATAAAGCCGCTTCTCCATAGAACCTCCCCCCAAAGGGGACCCCGGGACGGGGCGTAAGCCGGGTTCTGTTTTCCGCGGTCATCTCTCTGGGACCACGGTCGCCCGTGGCCTCAAGCGGCCCATCCCGCAGGTTCTGGCGGGCCGGGCAAGCCCTTCCTGCCTACTGGGCCTTGCACCGGGTGGGGTTTGCCGTGCCCCAGCCTGTTGCCAGGCCAGGCGGTGGGCTCTTACCCCACCGTTTCACCCTTGCCCGCACCGGACCGTTAGGCCCGGCCGCTGGCGGTCTTTTCTCTGTGGCACTTTCCGTCGGGTTACCCCGCCCAGCCGTTAGCTGGCACCCTGCCCTATGGTGCCCGGACTTTCCTCACCCAAGGGGGTTGGCCCCCGGGCGCGACCGCGCCCCCGTCCCGGGGCACCCCTATTCTACCACAGGCGAAAGCATTGAGGAAATCGCTCACGCTCCAGGACAGAAACCCGCCTGAGCGCCCTCCCGGAGAGGGAAAGACGCTGTGCACAGGAGGGAGGAAACCCGGCCTGAAAGGCCCAAAAAGGCGGGGGGAGGCCGGGGCTAAGGGGGAAGGCCAGGCCACCCCCTTCCCGGGCCTTCCAGGGGGGTTACAGGGCCGTGTAAGCGCTTTCAAATCGGGGATGGCGGAAGAAGGGGGGCCGGGGAGGACCCCCGGCCCCCCTGGGCCTGCCGCCCTCAGGGCTCCAGTCCCACCCGGGCGAGGAAGGCCTCCCAGGTCTCGGGAAGGGGGAAGCCGTGGGCCCGAAGCCTGGGCCCTTCAGCGAAGACCTCCCGGGCCAGGGCGAGGGCGGCCTCCCGGTCCTCCCGCGCGGCGTCCCTCAGGTACCCCCGGAAGGGGGTCCACTCCTCCACAGCGTCCAGGAGCTCGTCCGGGTCGGCCTCCTCCCCCCGGTCCAGGAGCTCCCTCACCCAGGCCACGTAGGCCCGGGCTAGGGCGAGGGGGGCGTAAGCCAGGGAGGTCTTTTGAGCCATACCACCTTGTCCCAAGGGACGTCCAGCTCGCTCAGGTCCCGCACGCTGTAGCCGGTGGCCAGCGTCCCGCTGTGGAAGGAGTATACCACGAACCAGAGGGCCTTGAGCCTGGGCCCCCGGGCCTCCTCGGGGATGAAGGAGGCGGGGGCCAGGGCGGCCAGCACCGGGCCCTGGTCCCGGGCGTAGGCGAAGAGGGCGGCCTCGGGGTGGGCCGGGGCCTCGCGGCACAGGCCCTCGTAGACCTCGGGAGGGGTGCCCGGGGCCAGGTGCCCGTCCATGACCCGCTGGGCCACGTGGAGCTCCAGGCTGGTGGCCCGCTCCCGGCCGAGAAGGGGCCTCAGCTCCTCGGGAACGGAGCGCCCCCGGCGGTTGAAGGGGGCCCGCACCATCTCCCCGGCGGCGAAGAGCCAGTCCCGAGGGGCGGGCCTCCCCTGGCCCCGGCTCTCCGCCAGGCCCCTGAGGTGGGCCCGGGCCTCGGGGAGGGCGGCGAGGGCCCGCAGGAAGGCCCGCCAGAGCTCAGGGTGGTAGTCCCGGGGGTCGGGGCTCCACTCCTCCGCCGTGGGGGGGCGGCCGAAGCCCGCCTGGGGCTCGTGGGGAGGGGGCTCCTTCCAGGCCCGCCTCTCCCCTTCCTCCCGGGTGTAGGTGACCAGGGCGGTGCGGCAGTTGTGGTGGAGGGGCGGGACGTGGGTGCGCCAGAACGGGTGGTCGGCGGGGAGGACGATCCCCGCGAGGGGCCGGCAGATCTTTGAGGTGCGCCCGTCCAGGACCACGGAGAGGCCCCAGTAGGGCCTGAGCTCCCGGGCGGAGACCGCCTCCTTCCACCGCCCCGCCCCGTAGGCCAGCTGGAGGTTGGTGCGGAAGACGGTCTCCAGGCGGTGGCGGCTCCCCTCGCCCCAGGCGTTCTTGACCCGGTCGGAAAGCTCCCTTTGGAAGTCCTCAAAGGGCCTCCCCTCTTCCAGGGCCCGGGCGAGGGCGTCCATCGTCTCCTGCACCATGTCCAGCGCGGCGAGGCCCGCCACGAAGAAGGCCCGGCGCCTCGCCTCCTCCCCCAGGGCGCGGAACTCGGGATCGGGGAGGGGAAGGCGGGCCCGGAACCAGCGGAGGGCCTCCTCGGGCCGCAGGGGGTCGGGCTCAACCGTCCAGGCCACTGTCCTGCCGCTGGGCCCATCTCCCCGCGAGCTCGGAGAGGGTGAGGGCGGCCTCCAGGAGCTGGGCGAGCTCGGCGAAGGAGATCCCGGGGAAGAGAGCGAGGAGGCGCCGCCTCAGGTCCTCGTACCCCTCGGCCTCCCCGATGGCCTGGAGGAGGGCGGGAAGCCCGGGCATAGGGGCCTTTTCTAGGAGCCTATCCCCCAGGCCGTCCACGAAGGCCTGGCCCGCCACCAGGCCCCGCTCTTTTCTCTCCTGGGGGGCGAGGAGGGGGGTGAGGACGGGGCCCTGGGGGTCGGGGGCGGGGACGCCGAACTCCTCCCGGAGCCAGGCCTCGGGGATGGAGAGGCCCATGCCCAGGAGGGTCTGGAGCACCCGGGCCCGGCTCTCCAGATCCTTCTCCTCCTCCACCTCGGGCACCACGAGGGGGGCGAGGTCCAGGAGCTCGGGGCCGAAGTTGAAGGCCACGAAGGGCTTGAGAAGCCCCTCCCGCAAGGTGCGGGCCAGGGCCCGGGCGTCCGCCTTTAGGAGGTCTATCCGCACCCGCTCGTGCACCTTGGCCAGGGCGTAGCTCCCCCCTTCCCCCTCCGAGGAGGTGAGGGTCTGTCCCAGCACCGCCTGGGTCATCTCCCGGTTGGCCAGGCGAATGAGGCGCTCGTAGACCTCGGGCCCCTGGCCCTTGGCGGCCTCGAGGATCTCTATCTCGGTGTCCTTGGAGATCACCCCGGCGGCGTCCGCCCCCAGGCTCCGCACCGCCTCCTCCAGCCGGCGGCGCTCCTCCTCGCCGGCGGCGGGATCGTACTTGCCGATGCGGTACGGCTGGCCGTAAACCTCGGCGAAGATCACCCAGTCCTTCAGGGCGTAGTGCTTAAAGACGTACAGCCAGGCCAGGCTCCGCATGAGCCCGGCGCGGGTGGGCAGGCCCGAACGGGCGCGGTAGCGGTGCTCTATAGCCCCGCCGTAGGGGAAGGCCTCCTCCCGACCGGGCCCCGCCGCCAGGTAAAAGCGGTCCTCTCCAGCGCGGTAGACCAAGAGGCCCGGGTGGACCCAGCGGAAGGCCTTGGGGCGCCACAAAAGGCCATCCCACTCCCAGGCCACCGCCACCACGCTCACCCCCTGCGGAATGGCGGAAAGGAGGTCGGTCATGAGGTCCTCCAGGGGGAGGTCCCAGAAGACCTCCTCCACCGCCCGCAGGACGCGCCGGGCGTCCCGGCCCTCCCCAGCGGGCTCCAAGCGCCAGTCCAGCCCCACCACCGCCAGCTTCCGGGTCTGGAGGAGGGAGAAGAGGAGGGCGTCCCGCTCCTCCATCTCCTCAAAGAGCTCCGCCTGGAGGGCGAGGTCCCCCTCATCCGCCTGGCGCAGAATGCGGGCCAGGCGCTCGGGGGTGAGGCCCCGGGCGGGGTAGACCCGGTAGGGGTCGTTCAGGGGGAGGAAGCCCCGGGCCTGCCCCGGGGGCTCCTTGGGGATGGGGTTCCCGTACTGGTCCAGGATGGGCATCAGAAGGCTCCTTTCCAGCCGGCGAAGAGCCGCCGGGCCACGCTGCGGTACTCCACGGGGCCCCTCCGGGTTTCGGCGGCGTGCAGGGCCAGGGCCAGGGCCCAGAAGCGGTCGGCGTGGCCGCGCTCGCTCCTCTCCGCGTCGTAGCGGACGTTCCCGGAAGGGGTGATGATCCGCCGCACGGCGTGGAGGTCCTCCCGGAGGGCCCGGTCCTCGGGGATGCGGATCCGGCGGTCCTCAAAGAAGAGGCGGAGGCGCTGGGCCAGATCCGCCTTCACCTCGGGGGTGAACTTCACCGGCTCCACCTTGTAGCCGAAGGCGCGGCGGGCGTTCTCCGCCAGCATCTCCCCCAGGCCGGTGGCGTCCAGGCAGGCCCGGCGCACCCGGGGCAGGAGGGCGTGGAGGCGGGCCTCCTGCTCGGCGAAGGGGGCCCGGTGGAGGGCCTCCACGAGGCGCGCCCAGTACACGTCCCCCACCCGCTCCAGCACCACCAGGACCGTGAGGTCCCGGTGCCGCCCCACGTCCATCCCCAGGTAGGCCCGCTCGGGGTCCCACTCCCCCCGGGGGTCCTCCTGGGCCTCGTTCTGCAGGATGAGGGTCCAGGGCAGGAAGGCCTCCTCCTCGGAGACGAACTCGCAGAGGTACTCCTGCTGCCAGATGAAGTCGTCGGCGAGGCCCGCCCGGAGCTCCTCGGGGTCTATGGGCAGGCCCTCGGCCACCGCGTCCAGGAGGGTGACCCGGTGCCGGCTCCAGACCTCTCCCCCCTTCTCCCAGAGCTCGTAGAACTTGCCCCGGGGGCCGTTGGGGGTGCTCATGATCCTGATCTTGAGATCGGGCCTCCGCGTGATGATGGGGAACATGGCGGCCCAGATGGCCTCGGAGTCCTGGTGGAAGGCGAACTCGTCCAGGAAGACGTTCCCGGTGTAGCCGCGGGCGGTGCGGGGGTTGGCGGGGAGGAAGATGAGCCTGGACGTGTTGGGCAAGCGGATCTCCAGCTGGGTCACCTCCTCCCCCGCCTCAAAGAAGCGGCTCTCCAGGGTCTCCGCCGCCTGCTTCAGGGCCGCGAGGTGGCGCTTGGCCTTCTCCGCGAGCTCCCGGCTCTGCCGCTCGCCGGCGGAGAGGAGGACCCAGAGGGTGCCGGGGCGCTCCACCGCGTCCAGGACCACCTCCAGCGTCCCGGCGAAGCTCTTCCCCGTCTGCCTCGCCCAGAGGCCGATCTTGAAGCGGGATTGGTCCCACACCCAGCGCCGCTGGTACGGGAGGAGGAGGCGCTCAGAGTCCATAGATGTCCCGCTTGATGGCCTCTATGACCTCGGGCTCAATCTGCCGGGCGCGGAGGCTCTCCTCCACCTTCTGGGCCGCCTCCTCCCTTAGGGAGCGGTCCAGCCGCTCCAGGCTCAGGGCCACCCGGGCGGCCTCGAGGCCGAGCCGCACCACCTTCTCCGGATCCACCTCCTCCCCGAGCTCCAGGTCCTGGAGGTAGCGGAGAGCTTTGTGCACCACGATGTTGGCGAGGGCGGCGGCGTAGGAGAGGCGCTTGCCCGTGGCCTCCTCCACCGCCTCCACCAGGCGCTCCATCTGCAGGACCTGATCCAAGGCAGGGGCCAGGTGGCGGGCGTGGCGGCGGACGCTGGAGGGACTCACCTCGTGCCCCTGGGCCCTGAGCCAGAGGGCGATCCCCTCCATGCTGTAGGGCCTGCCGTCCTCCTCCGTCTCCTCCCCCAGGAGCATGGCGTCCACCCGGTCGCGAAGGTCCTCCGGGAGGGTGCAGACCTTGCAGAGGCGGTGGCGCTTGTAGCCCTTCACGGCCGCACCCAGCCCACCAGGGCCGCCACCAGGGCCAGGGCCAGGAGTCCCCGCTCCCAGAACCGGGCCCGGCGCTCCCTCTCCAACTCCTCCCGGAGGAGGCGGAGCTCGGCGAGGATCTCCTCGTGGTGGCGGCGGAAGGCCACGGCGAGGGCGTGGATCTCCTCCCTGAGCTCCACGGCTACCTCCTGGGCAGGAGGACCCCGGGGTCCTTCAGGTTCCCCTCCACCAGGTCCATGCCCTGGGTGGTGAGGCGGACCAGGGTGAACTCCCCGTCCTCGTCCCAAACCGCCTCCACGTAGCCCTTCTGCTGCAGGTAGCGCACGGCGGCGTTCATCTCGGAGCGGGCGGGGAGGACGTGGGAGAGTTCCATGACCCGGGCCAGGACGCCTCTCGGCATGGCGTAGGGGTCGTGGATGTTGACGGGGGCGTCCACCCCGAAGGCGTTCAGGTACAGGGCCTGGAGGATCGTGCCTCGGATCAAGCGCTGGCGGTTTGGATCCCTGAACATGGCGCTCCTTTCACGGGAAGAGCTTGTGGACGGGAAGGCCCAGGAGGCTGGCCACGATGCCGAGGAGGAGGGCCAGGACCGTCCAGAAGAGGGGGCGGCTCCAGAGGGAAGGGGCCTGGGGCTTGGGCATCATGCGGTAGAGGCGGAGGGCCCAAAGGCGCTCCCTGAGAGGGCGAAGGTCCGCCTCTGAGGCCCCCAGGCGGGCGAGGAGGGCGAGGGCCTCCTGCCAGAGCTCCAGCTCCAGATCGCGTTCATCCACGGCACCCCCAAAAGCTTGGCCCCCGGAGCTTCCTCCGGGGGCAGGTTTCCCACCTTAGGTCTATTCTACCCCGGGGGGTGGGGGGGTGTCTACCTCGGCCCGGCGGGCGAGGCGCACGAAGAGGTCCAGGAGGTCCAGGGGGGCGTGGGTCTGAAGCCGACCGGCCGAGGGGTTGTAGCTCACCAGGGTACTGGGCTTCCCCTTGCCCAGGTAGGCTTCCATGAGCTGCCGTTCCCCGTATCCCAGCCCCCGGACGAAGGCCCGGGCGTCGTGCCGCCACAGGCGCAGGTTGTGGGCCTCTATGCCCAGGGGCGGGACCGGGGGGACGTAAATGGGCAGGAAGGCCGGGGCCTCGGGGGGGCGGGCGTGGAGGTCGGCGCGGCCCCCGAAGGCCCCGGGCCTGGGGTCCTGGGGGTGGACCGGGACCCAGCGGGCCTCCCCGTGTTCCACCCGCCAGAGGGCCAGGGCCACCCAGGCCGCCCGCCAGAGGTCCAGGGGTTCATGCATAGCGGCCCTCCTCCTTCAGGGTCCATCCTTCCCCAGTCCGGTGGACCAGCCCCTGGTCCTCCAAGCGGTCCAGCCAGCGGCGGACCGTGGTCTTGGGCCACCCCAGGTCCCGGACCAGGGTGCCGAGGGTCACGGGACCGCGGTACCGGGCCAGGGCCTCCAATAGCTCGGCCCCCTTGCCCTCCACGGTCCACTCCAGGGTGCGGGACTCCGTGAGCTTCAAGGTGGTACGCCCGTCCGTTTGGGAGGTTTCCCCCGGCACCGGGGTACCGGTACCGGTGCCAACAAGGGTGCCGCCCGGTGCCACCAAGCGGTCCTCCACCCCTGCGAAGTGGGACCCCTGGGGTGCCAGGGTGCCGGAAGGGGGTGCCGCCTTGCGGTACACCCGGGCCACCGGCAAGCCCACCCGCGGTACACCCTGCGGCACACCCCCCGTGTCCTCACGGTACCCCCCGGCACCCCCGCGGTACCGCAGCATCTCCCCCACCACTTTCCCCACCACGTAGGTGCCCACGGGCACAAAGAGGCTCATGGCCAGGGTCTCCCAGAGGGGCACCCCCGGGGCCCCCCGGTGCATGGAGAGGGCGTTGCCCATCCAGACCAGCCCCAGGGCGGCCAGGGCCCCACCCCCCGCCCACGCCGAGCCCCGAAGGAGGGAGTTGGAGAGGAGGGAGAGGAGGAAGGCGGTGAACTCCAGGCTGGCGGCCAGGCCCCAGGCCAGCCAGGGGGGAAGCCCCCCCAGGGTGAGGGCGTACCACTGGGCCAAATGTCCGGTGCTCATGGCCAGGGTGCTGAGATAGGCCAGGATCAGCAGGAAAAGCAAAAGGTTCCTCATGCTTGCCTCCTGAGCAGGCTGTGGGCCTCCAGGAGCAGGAGGAGGGCCCGGCCCCGGGCCTCGTCCAGCTGGCGGAAGCGGGCCTCCAGCGCCCGGTGGCGGGCTTCCAGGGCCTCCAGGGCCCGGCGGCGCTCCTCCAGGAGCCTGAGGGCCTCGGCCAGGGTCTCCTGGGCCTGGTAGACCCGCAGGATCTCCCCGCCCGCCGCCCCCTCGAGGGCGGCTTGCGTGAGGATGGTCAGGGCATCCTTGGGCTCCATCACCCCTCCGGCTTCAAGGGCTGCCACATCCAGTAGGCCCGCCCCCTCTGCTCTCCCCACCACACCAGCCCCCGGGCACCCGGAAGGAGGCGGAAAGCCGCCCCACCCCGGGGCAGTAGGGCCACCCCTGGGCGGTGATGCCGGAGAAGAGGGGCACCGCCTGGGTGCGGCGGGCCACCTCGCGCTCTAGGTCCGAAAGCCACGAGAAAAAGGGGCGGAAATGGTCTTCGCGCCTCATACCCACCTCCAGACCAGGGCCAGAACGACCCCCAGAAGACCGAAGAGGGAGGCCAGGAGCAGGAGGCCCACGGAGGCCCCTCAGGGAGGGGGCCCCGCCGGGAAAGGGCCAGGTAGGCGAGGAGGAGGAGAAGCCCCACCTGGGCCGCCGCCACGTAGATCAGCGTGAGCTTGAGTAGCGCCGCCACAGGGCCTCCTCTACCGCCTCGAGGTCGTAGCCCCAGTCCAGCTCCAAAAGGTCCTCCCCCCGGAAGAGGGCCAGCGTCCAGCGCCCCTCCTCGTCCAGGAAGGCCCACACCAGAAGCCCCCCGCGCTCGCGCGGGTAGCGCGCCAAAAGCCCCTCCAGGAAGGCCAGGACCTCATCGCCCTCCTCCATCGGCCACCTCAAACAGGCCGGGCTGGGCCCAGCGGGGGGAGCGGTGGGCCTTCCAGTGCCGCCAGGCCAGGTCCAGACCCCGCACCGCCGCGTGCAGCTCCTCTATGCGGGAGAGGAGGCTCTGGCGGTAAGCGCGAAGCTCCTCCTCCGAGTCCGCCACCTTGTAGACCTCGTCCCCGGCGGGGGACTCGGCCACCACCACGGGGAGCACCCCGCGCTTACGGAGCTCGGCGATGATGGCCCGGCCCCGGCGATCCCCGCCGAAGTGGCGCCCAAACTCCTCCCGCGGCACCCCCCACGCCCCCCGCATGAGCAGGAGGTCCACCGCGGCCCTAAGCTCCCCGTCCGTGATCTTGGGGACCTTCATGCCTCCTCCTCCTTCGCCAAGGCCTCGGCCAGGGCGAGGAGGGCCTCCTCGGGGGAGACCCCAAGGGCCTCCTTCCCCCGGCCGAAGCGCGGAAGCCACCCTTTGGGTCCGTGAAAAGCTCCACCCGCAGGCCCGCCCGCTCCATGAGGCGGAGGGCGAGCCAGGCGGCCTGGGCCGCGGGCACACCCCCCTCCACCAGGCGCTCCAGGCTGGCGGCGGTGATGTAGACTTTGCGCCCCACGCGCACGGTGCGGACCCGCCCCTCCCTAATGAGGCGCTCCACGGTGGGCCGCCCCACTTCCAGCACCGCCGCCGCCTGGGCGGGGGTGAGGAGGGGGCGGTCCAGGCCCATCTCTCTAAGCCGCTCCCGGATCATACGTCCTCCCCCTTGCAGGCCCCACGACGGTCAAGTGCGGCGTGCGCCCGTACTCGGGCGGCCCCCCGTAGATCCACGTGAGCCGGAGCCGCACGGCCAGGCAGACGCAAAGCCCCACCGCCCCGTCAGGGGCCAGCGCTGGAACAGTGAGGGCCCTCTCGCACCCTTCCACCGGGCAGGGCACGAGCACCGGTCCCTTAGACCGCTCCCCCATCCTCCCCCTCCAGCCAGGCCTCCAGGATCCGCCAGGGCTCCATGACGCGAAGGGCCTCGGGCTCCGCCTTGGGCCCGTCCCAGAGGCGCAGGGGCCTCAGCCAGAACTTGAGGCCCCCGTCCTCCCACTTCACCCTCACCTCCCCCCGGCCCGTCCGCCCCACGATGGCGAGGCGGACGGGGGTCCCAGGGTTTGCCCGGGCCAGGCGGATCACGGCCTCAGGCGTCACGGCGCACCTCCACCCAGGCCCGGGAGAGCCCGGGGTCGCACCGCCAGCAGGGGATGCCGTCGGCGACGCGCCCCGTGCCCCCGCAGAGGCCGCAGGGGCGGAGCCTCAGGACCACCTCCTGGGCCTCGGCCTCGTCCAGGTAGAGCTGGGCCAGGAAGGTCTGGCCGTGGGCGTAGGCCAGGCGGGCCCGCTCCCGGAGCTCCGCCGGGGTGAGGCCGTGGCCCCGGATGGTGTCCAGGACGCTACGGAACGGCCGGGGCCTCATGGACAGGCCACCCCCTTCATGCGGTGCGGGTGGGAGAGGAGCTCCCTCGCCTTGGCGTCGTTCTCCGCCTGGGCGGCGGCCACCACCGCCAGGGCCCTGCGGGCCAGGCGCTCCAGCTCCCCCTGGTCCACCGCCTCCGTGTCCCGGGCCTCGTTGGCGGCCCGCACCATGTCCCGGGCCAGGTCGTAGAGGGCGTAGGCCACCCGCATGTGCCGGGGAAGCCCCTCCTCCGCCAGCTCGTCCACCAACTCCTCCAGCTTGGTCCGCTTACCCTTCACGGCGCACCTCCTCGTGCCGGGCCAGCCACTCCCGCTCGGCCTCGGCAAGGACGGCTTGGATGCCCCTTCCCGCCTCCTCCAGGGGGCGGGGGCGCGCCCCCTGGAGGGCTTCCTGAAGGGCGGCCCGGACCTCCGGGTCCTCCCTGAGGAGCCGAATGAGCTCTTCCCGCGTCATCAGTTCCCTCCCCGGGGCGCCGGGGGCTTCGCCCCGAAGAGCCCCGCCGCGAGGGCCGCCTCCAGGGCCTCCGCGTGCCGGGCCACCAGCGCCCCGTAGACCGCCTTTCGCTCGTGCTCCAGGACCTCAAGCTCCGCCTGGAGCTTGTCCAGCTGGACCAGGATCTGCTGCAGGCGCCGCTCCGCCTTCTGCCACTCCGGGTCCTGGGCAAGGGCCACCTTTACCCGGGCCTGGCGCTCCCGCTCCGTCTTGCCGGGGGCCTCGAGGTAGGCCTGGGCCTCCCGGGCCTCCATCCACCGCTCCAGCTCCCGCCTCTCCGCCCGGAGCGCGGTCATCTGCCGCTTCACCTCCCCGATGAGCCCGGGGAGCTCCAGAATGCGCATGACCAGGCGGGCGGCCTCGAGGGTGTAATCAACCCTGTTCACGAAGGACCTCCTCAACGAGCCGAAGGGCCTCCTCCCCTTCCGGGAAGGGCTCCACCAGAACGTGCACCACCACCTGCCCGTACCAGCCGGGGAAGACACGCACTTGCGGGCGAACTTCCAAGACTCTCACACGCATGAGTGTGCCCATCGCCGAAGAAGGCCGCAGGTCTTGAAGCTCCAAAAGCATCCCCTCCTGGAGCCAGAAGAGGGCCGTGGTCAGGATGACGTAGGGCTTCTCCGGCCACTTCCCTTCCTCCGCCACGTAGATGTACGTGCCCTCCGCTTTAACGGCAGGTATCTCCGGGGGCTTCTTGGACCTCACCGCGCACCCCCCGCGAGGTTCAGGCGGCTCGCCACCCGGCGCACGTGGGCCGGGGTGAAGGCGGCCTTGGTGAGGCCCCGCTCGCCGCTCCACTCCACCACCCGGTCCATCTGCCGCATGAGCCGCACGATGTCCCGCAGGATCCCCCCGGTGAGGGTGTGGACCTCGGCCAGGACCTCCGGGGAGTAGCCGGAGTCCTTGTAGATGGCCTGGGTCTCCTGGAGGGAGATGGGGCCTATCCGGGCCACGGTGCCGATGCGGCTCTCAATGTCCCGGTGGCGCCGGATCTGTCCCTCAAACTCCTCCGAGGTGATGAGGACGAAGGAGCTCCCGGTCTCGTCCGCCAGGTACTTCACCGTCTCCAGGGTTGGGCGGTCCAGGAGCTGGGCCTCGTCCACGAAGATCACCCTGGGGCTCATGAGGAGGGCGTCCCGCACCATGCTGAGGAGGACGCGGAAGGTCTTGGTGCGGGTGATGCGGAGCTCCACCGCCAGGTCCTCCAGGAGGGCCGCCGGGGAGTAGCTGGGCTGGGCCCGCACCCAGGGGGCCTCGTGCTCCCGGGCCCAGTAGCGGCAGGTGAGGGTCTTCCCCACCCCCGCCGGGCCCACCACCAGGGCCAGGGGGAAGCCCTCCTGGGCCACCAGGTGGAGGTGCCCCAAGAGGGCCTTCGCCCCCTCCGTGGGGATGAACCCGTCCCGGGGGTCCTTCCAGAGCTCCGCCTCCCCCATGACGATGCCCAGGGCCTCGTCAATGAGGGCCAAGGTCTGGTCGCCGTTCGCCTTCCTTCCCATGCGCTACCTCCTATTCCTCCTCGCCCCGGGGCAGCAGGCCGCGCTCCTTTAGCCACTGCTCCCCCAGGGCGATGGGGTCCAGAACCAGGTCGTCCTCCAGCTCGGCGGCGAGCTCCTCCACCCCGCGGGCGATCTCCTCCGGGGAAGGGGCGGGGAGCTCCTGGGCCCGGAGGGTGATGCGCTCCCGCCGGGGCAGGGGGGCGAGGCCGGAGAGGCGCTCCAGCATGTCTTCCAGCCGCATGGCGGGGGAAAGCTCCTCCACCAGGCGGCGCGCCTCCTCCTGCAGGGCGCGGATGGCCGCCCGGTCGGCCGCCCGCTTGGCGCGGGCCTCGAGGCTGTCCGCCCGCAGGGGCTCGGGGAGGAGCTCCCCGAGGACCCGCAGGGTGCCGTCCGGGTTCTTGAGGGCCACCCGGAGGGGCTGGCCCGGGAGGACCTGCACGTCCAGGAGCACCACCTTCTGCCCCTGCCAGGGCAGGAGGCTCCCGTGGCGGGGGTCCAAGTACCAGGTGCGCCCCCGGTACTGCACGGTGCCGTTCCCCCGCACCACCCGCTCCACCTGGTAGGCCGCGGCCAGGTACAGGTCCTCCAGGCGGAAGTCCGCGAGCCGGTGCCGGGGGACGAAGGCCCGGAAGAGGTCCAGACGGGTGAGGCCGTCCTCCAGGGGCTCCCGGTGCCAGGTGCCGAGGAGCCACTGGAGGGCGCGGCCCTTGTACTCCTCCTCCAGGAGGAGGCGGTCGGGGTAGGGGTCCCGCTCGGGGGGCATCCCCTCCGCTACCCAGCGCCGGGTGTTCTGGAGGAGGCGGCGGAGCTCGGAGGAGTCCCGCTCCGTGGCGTCCGAGCCCGCGTAGCCGGGGAGCAGGGCCTCAAAAGTCTGGTGGAAGGCCCCGAAGAAGCGCTCCACCTTCCCCCGGGTGTGGGAGACGTGGGGCCGGGAGTAGACGAGCTCAATCCCCAGGGTGCGGGCCCAGTGCTCCGATTTCTCCGAGCGGTAGACCTTGCCGTTGTCCCAGTAGATGCGCTCGGGCACGCCCCGCACGTCCCAGTCGGGCACGATGGCCGTCTTGTCCTGGGTCATGAGGATAAGGAGCTGGTCCGTGGGGACCTGGCTCTCCTCCCGGCTGAACACCAGGGAGGGCACCGCCCCCGAGTAGACGTCCAGGGCCACGTGGATGCGGAGGCGGACCATGCGGTCCTCCTCGGGGAGGTAGACGAAGGTGTCGCATCGGGTCATGTCCACCATGACCATCTGCATGGGGTACTCGGCCAGGACGTGCCCCGCCCAGGTGCGGGCGAACTCCCGCCTCCCCTCCTCGGAGAGGAGGGCGTAGCGGAAGGCGGGGTTCTCCTCGGCCTTCCGCAGGATGCGCCGTACCGTGGCCTCGGAGAGCCGGAACAGGGTCTCGGTGGAGTAGGGCCGGTAGAGGAGGAGGCCCGGGTCGTTGGCCTCCACGATGCGCAGGATCCGCCGGGCGCTCGCCCGGGGATGGGCGAGCTTGAGGCCCACCACGAGCTTCCTCAGCTCCGCGGGCACCCGGTGAGTTCCCCGGTCCCGCCGAGGGCGCCGTGCATACAGGAGTTGCCCCGCTTCATAGCGGCGGAGGAGCCGGGCCAGGTAGTTGGGCGTGACGCCGAGCCGCTGCGCCTCCTCCTTGATGAGGTCCCACTTGAGCCCCCGGGGGAGGTCCCGGGCCTCCGCGGCGATCCGGGAGAGGTGGGCCTCGAGGGCGGGCTGGGAGGCGGAGGAGGCCTCCACGGGCCGGGGTTCAGGAGGGGCCTCCCGCCCCAGGGCCAGAGCCAGGAGGTCGGCGTCCACCAGGGTGCGCCAGGTGCGGCCGCGCTTCTCCTTGCGGGTGGGAATGCCGTGGCGCTGAATGAGCCTCCACGCCGAAGCGCGCGAAACTCCTAATCTTTCCGCGGCCTCATCTACGGGAAGCCAGGGCATCGCTTTCCTCCAAGAGCAACTCCTGAACGGGCACGTCTAGGGCCTTCGCCAAACGCACCAAGGTACGCACCTCGAGGCGGGTGCGCTCCCCCTTAAGGATCTGGGACACATGTCCGGTAGAAAGGCCACTGAGGCGGGCCAAGTCCGAGGGGCGCAGCCCCCTACTCCGCATCAGGGTTATGAGTCGGTCCCGGTTCACCATATCCGTGCCCCTTTACACGCACCTGCGAGAAGTTTACTCTGTTCTCGCATGTGCGTCAAGGGGGGCTATGCGAAACAGCCAACTCGCAAAACTGAAAAAAGAGAAAGCGCGGTTGGAAGGCCCCTTCGCCGAGGAAATCCTGGCCGCCATGAAGCGCCTCGGCATGCGGCGCCTGGAAGAGTTCGCCGACGCCTTCGGTCTGGGTCGTACCACCGTCTACAACCTTGTCCTGGGCCGCAAAGTGGGGAATAAGTGGATCAAACCCTCCTTAGACACCGTGGTCCGCCTCTCCTTGGCCCTTAACATCCCCGTGGAAGACCTTATCGCCAAGCTTTACGAAGACGAGGTACCCACCCTAGGGCAACGGGAGGAGGTTCACGTCCCCGTGGTGGGCTACGTGGGCGGCGGCCCCTCCCAGCTGGAGGAGATTGAGGAGCGCACCGTCCCCGTGCGGGTGAAGGGGGACGCCCGGCACCTCGCGGCCTTCAAGGTGCGGGGCAACTCCATGTGCGCCGGGAAGCGCCCCATCTGCCACGGGGACGTCATCATCGTCAACACCGAGGACAAGGGCCACCCAGGGGCCATCGTGGTGGCCCGGCTGGAGAACGGGGAGTACGTGGTGAAGCTCCTCAAGAACGGGGCCCTCTACTCCACCAACCCCGAGGAGAACGGGCCTCCCGTCATTCCCCTGGACCAGGTGGCGGAGATCGTGGGCCGGGTGGTGGAGGTGCGGAGCAGGCTCTAGGTTTGACACCCCCCCACCCCCTGGGTTAAACTGGGGCTAAGGTGGGAAACGTGCCCCCGGGGAAGCCCGGGGGCAAAACCTTTTGGAGGGAAGGATGCTCAAGGTCATCCGTATCGCCTACTTCGCCCTCGGGCTCGCGGTCCTGGTGGTGGAGGACCTCATGGACGGGGTCCCGGGCCTCCAGAAGAAGGAGGAGGCCATGAAGCGGGTCAAGGAGGTGGTGAACGCCATCCTCGGCTTCTGGCCCGCCTGGATCCCGGACCCCATCCTGGGGTGGGCCATTGACCAGATCGTGGCGCTCTTCAACCGGGACGGCACCTTTCGCAAGGGCGCGGACGCTCAGCCTCAAGGGGCCGGGGCCTAGCTGGCCCCTCTCCCCGGAGACCGCGAGGGCAGAGAACCGCGCCTACTGGGGGGTGGTGCTGAGGCGGCCCTATGACGAGTTTGACCGGCTTCCCCAAGAATACCGATACCTCCACCCCGACCTTTTCCGGCACGCTGCGCGCCGCCTTGGCCGAGGCGCCTGACCGCATCCCCCTCCATCCCTTCGGGGAGTTCGTGGGGAACGGGACGGTCTTCCTCTACGACGAGGAGAGCCTCCAGGCGGCCCTGGAGGACCTTAGGACCCGGGGCGTGCCCTGGGTCCTGGACTTCCACCACCAGACGGTGCGGGTGGAGGAGGGCCAGGCCCAGGAGGCCCCCGCGGCGGGGTTCATCACCGGGCTGGTGGTGGGGGAGGACGGCTTCGTCTACGGCCTGGTGGAGTGGTCGGAGACGGGGCGGGAGCGGGTGAGCCGGGGGGAGTACGCCTACGTCTCCCCGGTCTTCTACTACGACCCCACCCCGGACGAGATGGGCAGGCACCGGGTGCTGGGCTACCACTCCTTCGCCCTCACCAACAACCCCGGCATCCGGTTCCAAAAGCGCATAGAAGCGGAGGCGGACATGCTGGAAAAGCTCAGGCAGGCCCTAGGACTGGACCCGGAGGCCACCGAGGAGGCGGCCCTCCAGGCCCTGGAGGACCTCAAGCGAGAGGCCGCCGTGGGCCGGGTGGTCCTGGAGGTGGGGCTCGGGGCCGAGGACCCCACGGAGCTCAAGGCCAAGCTCCTGCGCCTCCTGGCCGCGCAGGACGCCCTGGAGGAGCTGGAGCGCACCCGGAAGGAGCTGGAAGCCATCAAGGTCCAGACCCGGGAGGAGAAGGCCCAGGCCCTGGTGCGTAAGGCCCTGGAGGAAGGGCGCATCCTCCCCCACCAGCGGGAGTTCTGGCTCGCCCAGGCCCGGGCCGACCTCGAGGCCGCCCGCAAGGCCCTGGAGGGGATGCCCCGGCTGGTGCCCGTGGAGCTGCCCAAGGCGGAGCGGAAGGCCTTGGAGGAGGACGAGCCTCTGCGCAGGCTCGCCCAGGTCTTCAGGGTTTCCGAGGAGGCCCTGAAGCGGTTTGGAGGTGAGTGATGTTTGACACCGAGCGCTGGGCGGACGAGTACCTCATCCCCCTCCCGGTGAAGGCGAACGCCGTCATCCGGCAGGGAGCCCTGGTGATGGTGAGCGGGGGCTACGCCGAGGAGGCGGCCCCCGGCACCGGGAAGATCGCCCTGGGCGTGGCCCAGGAGACGGTGGACAACACCGGGGGGACGGACGGCGCGAAGAAGGTCCTGGTGCGCCGGGGAGTGTTCCGCTTTGAGAACGACCCCGCCGACCCCGTGGGCCCCACGGAGCTGGGAAAGGACGTTTATGCCACCGGGCCCAACACCGTGGGCAAAACGGGCACGGGCCGCTCCAAGGCGGGCCGGGCCCTGAAGGTGGAACCGGACTACGTCTGGGTGGAGGTGTGGTAGATGATCCTGAACCGCGAGAACCTGAGCGCCCTCAGCCGGACCCTCAAGGCCCTGGTCTTTGAGGCCAAGGAGGGGTACACCCCCCTCTGGCCGAAGCTGGCCCTGGAGGTCCAGTCCAACGGCCGGGCCAACTACTACGCCTGGATGGAGAACATGCCCACCATGCGCCTCTGGGAGGGGGAGCGGCAGGTCCAGAACCTCACCGCCGAGACCTTCGCCATCGCCAACGCCGACTGGGAGGCCACCTTCGCCGTGTCCCGCACGGACGCGGAGGACGACCAGATGGACCTCATCCGCATCACCGCCCTCCAGTACGCCCGGAGGTGGGCCGAGCACGACGACCTCCTCATCGCCGACCTCCTGCGCAAGGGGTTCCAGCAGAAGGGCTACGACGGCCGCCCCTTCTTCGGCTCCCACACGGTGGGGAAGCGGACCTTCCAGAACGCGAGCAATGCTCCCCTGACCCGGGAGGCCTTCCGTCAGGCCCTGAGCCAGATGAGGCAGCTCACCGACGCCCGAGGCTACCCCCTGGGCTTCTTCTTGCAAAAGCCCATCTACCTGGTGGTGGGCCCCGGGCTGGAGAGCACCGCCTACGAGATCGTGGGGGTGCCCACCCTGCCCTCGGGCGGGGCCAACCCCGACTACGGGAAGGCCGAGATCCTGGTCAGCCCCTGGCTGGTGGAGGAGTACGAGACCTACTGGTTCCTGGTGGATGGGAGCCAGGCCATCCGCCCCTTCGTCCTCCAGCGGCGGAGCCGCCCCGAGTGGGTGGCGAAGGACGACCCCGAGACCTCCGACGAGGTCTTCAAGCGCAACGTCTTCATCTACGGGGTCTACGAGCGTAAAGCGGCGGGCTACCTCTTCTGGCAGCTGGCCTACGGCTCCACCGGCACCGGCACCGGCGCATGATCACCCTCGAGGACCTCCGCCAAGCCCTCCCCCTAGACGTCCTCCTCTACCTGGTGGACGAGGAGGGGGCGGGGGTCCTCACGCCCGAGGGCCAGGCCCGGGCCGAAGCCGCCCTGAGGGAGGCCTGGGCCGAGGTGGAAAGCTACCTCGCCCAGCGCTACGCCCTCCCCCTCCCCTCCCTCCCCGAGGTGCTGAAGGCCAAGGCGGTGGACATCGCCGTCTACCGCCTCATGCTCCGCCGGGGCATCCGGCCCGGCACCGCCGACGAGGCCGCCCTCACCCGATACCGGGACGCCGTGGCCTTCCTTCGGGACGTGGCCGTGGGCAAGGCCTCCCTGCCCCTCCCCCCCACGGGGGAGCCCGCGAGGCCCAAGGGCGGGGCCGCCGTCCGGGGGAAGCGGGTCTTCTCCCGGGAGAGCCTGGAGGACTTCTGATGGGCGTGCGCCTCAAAGGGGACTGGCGGGAGCTAAACGAGGCCCTGAGAAAGCTCGGGCGGGGCGTCCCCCAGAAGGTCAAGGAGGCCATCGCCGAGGGGATCCTCGCCCGCACCCACCGCCGCTTTGAGGAGAGCCGGGCCCCGGACGGCTCCCCCTGGCCGCCCCTCTCCCCCGCCACCCTGGCGAAGGAGGTGCGGCCCAGGGACCGGCTCAAGCGGGGCGGGATCTCCGCCGCCGCCCAGAGGCGCGTGGCCCTGCGCAAGCCCCTGGTCGTCACGGCCCGCCTGAAGAACTCCATCTCCTGGAAGGTGGCGGGAAGCCGCATCTACGTGGGCACTAACCTGGAGTACGCCCGCATCCACCAGTTCGGGGGCTACGCCGGGAGGGGGCGGAAGGTCTACATCCCCGCCCGCCCCTTCCTGGGCCTCACCGAGGAAGACCGCGAGGAGGCCAAGGCCCTCCTCCTGGAGTGGATGAAGGAGGCGACGCGGTGATCGCCCCGGTGCTGGAGTACCTCAAGGCGGCCTGCGCCCACGCGGGCCTTCCCCCCACCCGGGTCCTGGTGGGCCGGAGCCGGGAGGAGGCCTACCGGATGGCCCCCGCCGCCCTGATCCAGCCCCTCACCGGCGCCCTCAAGCGGGACGGGAGCCGGGTAGTGGCCGGGCCCGTCAAGACCCGGCGCAGGCTCTATGGAGGCACCTTACGTATCCGCCTGGAGCTTTATGCCCGCTCCAGCGAGGAGCTGGACCAGCTCCTCGCCGGGGTTCTCCTCTATATGTGGGACACCCCCCTGCACGTGGGGGAGGACTATCACGCCAAGCTGAACGATATCGCCCTCTCCTATCTGGACGAGGAAGGCCTCCTGGTGGGGGAAAACGCCCTGGCCCTGGAAGTCCCCGTGGAGATTGCCCTCTACGAGGACACCGCCTGGGTGCCCATCGCCGTGGAGGTGGAGGAGGCGGTCCTCGAAGAGGAGGTCTAGGATGCCCAAGGAAGAGGAAAAGGTCCAAGCGCAAGAAGCCCTTCCCACGATTGAAGAGCACGCCCAGGCCCTGGGGGTGCCCCCGTGGGCCTTCGCGGGGCTCAAGGTCTACGCGGGCTGGGCCGAGGGGACCCGGGTCTCCCGCGCCCAGTTTGAGAAGGCCCTGAAGGAGTTCCTCCAGGGGCCCACCCACAGGTAGGAGGTAGATAGAAGATGGCAAGGCTACCCGGCGTCTACCCAGAGATCCAAGACGGGGGCCTGGGCATCGTGGCCCCGAGCGGCGAGGGCCAGCGGGTGGTGGTGGGCGTCTCCAGCCAGGGGCCGGTGGACCAGGTCCTGGCCTTCAGCGACCTCGCCGCCGTCCCCGGCGTCCTGGGCACCGGCCCCCTGGCCCGGGCCGTGGCCGACCAGCTGGCCTACGGGGGCGGCCAGGTCTACGCGGTGCGGGCGCAAGCCGACATCGCGGGGAGCGTGGCCGCGGACAGCGGCAACCCCTCTTCCCCCGCCGTCACCATCACGGGAAGCCCCCTGGACGCCTACGAGATCGTGGTAAGGATAGCCAAGGGAGGGGCCCTGGGCACGGCCACCTTCACCTACAGCCTGGACGGCGGGGACACCACCAGCCAGGAGATCGCCACCGCCGCCACCTACACCCTGCCGGGGACGGGGCTCACCCTGAACTTCGCCACCGGCACCTACGCCGCGGGGGCCACCTACCGCTTCCAGGCCACCGCCCCCAGGCCAGCGTCTCTAGCGTCCAGGCCGCCGTCCGCGCCGCCCTCAACACCAACCTGCAGTACGAGTACATCCAGGTGGCCCAGCCCACCGGCCCCGCCATGTGGGCCGCCCTGGGCGCCCTGGCCGACGAGGCCGAGGCGAACTTCCGCTACATCTTCTTCCTCACCGAGACCCTGCCCCCGGGGAACGACCCCGACGCCTGGGTCAACGCCCGCTTGAGCGAGAAGGCGAGCTTCAGCCACAAACGGGTGATGATCGTGGCCGCCTGGGGGGAGGTGGTGGACACCCTCACGGGCAGGCTGGAAGTGCAGAGCCTCGCCTCCCGCGTGGGGGCCCGCATCTCCAGCCAGCGGGTCCACGTCTCCCCCGCCTGGGTCCAGCTCGGGCCCCTGAGCGGGGTGGTCCAGGTGGCCCCCTTCGTGGACACCCCCTTCGGCAAACAGAGCCTCTTCAACAACGCCCACGCCCTGGCCCTGGACCAGGCGGGCTTCACCACCGTCTACCGCCTCATCGGCCGGGACGGCTGGTTCCTCGTGGACGGCCGCACCGCCGCCGCCCCCACCAGCGATTACAAGGTGATTCAGAACCGCCGGGTCATGGACAAGGCCACCTACCAGGTGCGCCAGGCCCTCCTGGACTTCGTGCAGTGGCACGTGGACCCGACCGACCTCAAGGCCAGCCTGGCGAGCCTCCTGGCCCGGGCCAACACCCCCCTCCGCCTCATGCAGGCCGCCGGGGAGATCGCCCGGGGCCGCGTGGTGGCCCCTCCCGGCCAGGACATCCTGGCCTCCCAGACCCTTCGCCTCCAGATCCGCATCGTCCCTCTGGGCTACCTGCGGGAGATCGTCATGGACATCGGCTTTGAAAACCCCTTCCTGGTGGGGTGAGGAGGTGAAGCATGCCCATTAACGGCCGCTACTACGACTGGGAGCACATCAGCATCCAGGTGAAGGGCGTGCCCCTGGCGGACGTCCTCTCCATTGACTACGAGGACTCCGAGAAGGTCAACGCCATCTACGGCAAGGGCCGCACCCCCAGGGGCTACACCAAGGGCAACTGGGAGGCCTCGGGGAAGCTCACCCTCCTCCGGGAGGAGTACGACCGCCTCCGGGCCGCCGCCCCCGAGGGAAACGTCTACAAGCTTGACCCCTTTGACATCGTCATCTCCTACGACAAGGGCAACGGCACCGCCGTCACCGACACCCTGAAGGACTGCCTCTTCACCAAGCGCTCCTTCGGCGGGGTGGAGCAGGACACGGAGCGGATCACCGTGGAGCTGGAGTTCGTGGTGCTCGGGGAGATCCAGCACGGCTAGGAGGCTAGATGGAACGGGAAAAGCCCTTCTACACCTTCACCCACGGCGAGAGCACCTTCGCCTTCCGCAGGCCCGACATCGCCCAGGTGGACCGCTTCACCAGCCGCATGGCCCGGGCGCCCTTGAGCGCCGCCCTGGACTTCACCCGTGAGCTCGCCCTGGACCAGGAGGCCTGGGCCCGCGCCACCGCGGAGAAGCCCGGCCTCGCCCTCACCGCCGCCAACGGCATCCTGGAGGCCCTGGGTTTCCAGGCCGGTTAGCGGAGCTGGAGCGTGACCCTCCACCCCTCGCCCAGCTTTCCGCCCTCATCCGCCACTGGCTCCACCGCGAGCCTCCCGAGGACCCGGAAGACTTCCTAGAGCTGGCCCGCCAGGCCCTTTGGCTGGAAAGGCGCTACCTCCGGCAGACCCCCAGGTGAAGGCCTGGGGGTTGCGCTTTGGGGGCGGGGCTACCAGGAGGAGGGGGTAGGCGAAACATTATGGTACACCAGATGAGTTTTTCATTAGCATACACTAAGCTATCCTTTAGATTTTGGGCTGAGACAGCGTCACGGTGTCTCAGTTATGCAAAAGGTGCATAACACGATAACGAAGGGCTTCTCGCCACTTTCGGACGCTGTCTCACGCTGTCTCACGCTGTCTCACGCTGTCTCAAGTACCCCCTTCACGCTGTCTCACGCTGTCTCAGCCTATACAAACGACTGCATAGCGGCATTTCCCGGCTCCTGTAGCCGCTTTACTCCTCTCATCAACTTTGCGCGGTTTGCTATAAAGTGGGCTTACATCAACGGGCGCTTTTGCCTTCCTCATCGCCCTCTTTTACTGTCCTAAAAGCGTGAGCGATTTGCCCCAAAAGCATGACTGACCTCGGTCAAAGATTGCCCCGGTCAGCGGCTCCAGGTCGGCAAAAATTAACCTGGCACAGCGTCCTTTTCCGATCAGCATCGTACTGACCCGCATTACTGTCCTGAAAGCGTGATCGGCCGCCCTCCGCCAAACCGCCGCCTTTTTTCGGGAGCCCGCCGCCTTTTTTCGCCTTCTTTATCGCCTTCCTTCGCCTTTAGTCGGGTCCAGCCCAACTATCCTAAAAGCACGCTCTATTACACCCACCGCCTGGCCTGGTAACAGGCTGGGGCACGGCAAACCCCACCCGGTGCAAGGCCCAGTAGAGGGGAAGGGCTTGCCCGGCCCGCCAGAACCCCTGGGATGGGCCGCTTGAGGCCGGTGGCGACACCGGTCCCAGAGAGATGACCGCAGAAACAGAACCCGGCTTACGCCCTGTCCCGGACCCCGAGCTTCGGCTCGGGGTTTTTTTCTTGGGCAAGGTGGGACATAGGTGGGTCATAGGTGGGAGATGGTGGAAAACTGTGGGACTTCCGTGGTATACTGCCGCCAGCAAAGCCTTCCACGGGCACGGCGGCCACATCCCCTAGCCCCTTGGGCCTAAGCCCCGGAAGGTGGGAGCAGGTGGGAGATGCCCTTCGGCGAGTACCAGTACAGCCTGGACGACAAGGGGCGGGTGGTCATTCCCGGCCCTTTTCGCGATTTCCTCGAGGACGGCCTGGTGCTCACCCGGGGCATGGAGGGCTGCCTCTATGTATTCCCCACCGACCGCTGGCGCAAGATTGAGGAGCAACTGGTCAACCTGCCCCTCACCGACAGGGATGCCCGGGCCTTTGTGCGCTTCTTCTACTCAGGTGCCCACAAAACCCGCATGGACAACGCCTCCCGGGTCCTCATCCCCCCTCCCCTGCGCCAGTTCGCCGGGCTTACCGAAGGGGGCGAGGTGGTCATCGCCGGCGCGCCGGGAAGGTTGGAGATCTGGAGCTTGGAGCGCTGGTGGAAGGCCATCGAGGAAATCCTGCACAACCCGCCGGCCCCCGAGGCCCTGCGGGGACTTATTGGATAGGGATTTATGGCAGGCATTACCGAGCACGTTCCCGTGATGTACCAAGAGGCCTTGGACCTCCTGGCGGTCAAGCCTGGGGAGGTCTACGTGGACGCCACCTTAGGCGGGGCAGGCCACACCCGGGGGATCCTGGAGCGGGGGGGTTGGTCATTGGCCTGGACCAAGACCCCGAGGCCGTAGCCCGGGCCCAAACCTTAGGCCTGCCGGGGCTAAAGGTTTTCCAGAGAAACTTCCGCCATCTGCGGGAGGTCTTGGCCGAAGCCGGCGTGGAGCAGGTGGCGGGCATCCTGGCGGACCTGGGGGTTTCCAGCTTCCACCTGGAGGACCCGAAGCGGGGGTTCAGCTACCACAAGGAAGGCCCCCTGGACATGCGCATGGGGCTGGAAGGCCCCACGGCCATGGAGGTGGTGAACACCCTCCCCCTAGAGGCGCTTTACCGCATCCTGCGGGACCTGGGGGAGGAAAAGCAGGCCCACCGCATCGCCAAGGCCATCGTGGAGGCGAGGAAGAAGGCCCCCATCCGCACCACCACCCAGCTGGCCGAGGTGGTGCAAAGGGCCGTGGGCTTCCGCAAAGCGGGGCACCCCGCCCGCAAGACCTTCCAGGCCCTGCGCATGTACGTGAACGACGAGCTTGGGGCCCTGGAGGACTTCCTCCACCAGGCCAAGGCGGCGCTTAAGCCCGGGGGCCGGCTGGTGGTCATCACCTTCCACTCCCTGGAGGACCGCCTGGTCAAGCGCTTCCTCAAGGAAAGCGGCCTCCGGGTGCTCACCAAAAAGCCCCTCACCCCAAGCCCCGAGGAGGTGGCCCAAAACCCCCGGGCGAGGAGCGCCAAGCTGCGTGCGGGGGAAAAGGAGGCGGCGTGAGGACGGCGGTGCGGTTTGGGCTCCTTTACCTTTTGGCCCTCCTCCTCCTTTTCGCCCTGGGACACCGGAACCAGATGGAAAAGGCGGCGCTCGCCCGGATGGAGGCCCGGCTTGCCGAGCTCCAAAAGGAAGAGGAGGCCCTCCTCCAGGAAGCCTGGCGGGCAAGCCGCCCCTTACGGGTCCTGGAATGGGCCAAAAAGGAGGGGTTCGTCCCCATGAGCCAAGGGAGGTGGGCGCCGTGACCACCGGGGTAAGCCGGGTCCCTTTGGTCTTTGCTGGCTTGTTCCTTTGGTTGGTCCTCTTCGCCCTGGGGGTTTATGCCCTCCTCACCCACCCGCCCCGCCTGGCCCCTCCCCCTCCCGCCCCACCTCCCCCTCGAGGGGCCCTCTACGCCCACGACGGCACGCCCTTGGCCGTCACCCTGCAATCCGGCCGCTCCTACCCCCTAGGGCAAAGCGCTAGCCAACTCCTCGGCTTCGGGGAACGGAGCTCAGGCAGGGGCTTAGAGGGGCTGGAACGCGACCTCAACGCCGCCCTCGCCGAAGGGCGCTCCTTCTCCCTTACCCTAGACCCCTGGATCCAGGCCATGGCGGAGCAAGCCCTGTGGCAGGGCCTGGAGAGGAGCCGGGGAAGCTTTGCCACTGCCCTCGTCCTAGACCGCGAAGGAAGGCTTCTCGCCGTGGCCAACGGCCCCGCCTTTGACCCCTTGGCCCCGCGCAAGGACCCGGAAAAGGACCTCTCGTGGCGCAACCACGCCTTCTTGGTGCCCTTGGAGCCCGGCTCCACCATGAAAGCCCTCACCGCCGCCATGCTCCTGGAGGAAGGGGCGGCAAGCCTCACCACCCGGGTGGAAGCCCCCATGCACCGGGTGGTGGATGGCTGGACCATCCGCGACGTGGTCCCCCACCCTCCCGTGCTCTCCCTGGCGGAGGTGCTCAAGTACTCCTCCAACGTGGGCATCAGCCTGCTGGCCGAGGCCTTGCCCAAGGACGTATTCTTCCGCTACATGGAACGCCTCCACCTCACTGACCCCGAACTCCTTCCCGGGATCCGGGTGGCAGCCCCCCTGGTCAAGCCCCCTAGGGAGTGGAGCCAGGCCGCTTACGCCAACCACACCTTTGGCCAGGGCTTCCTGATAACCCCCCTGCACCTGGCCGCCGCCTTCGGCGCCTTGGTGGACGGCGTGTACCGCCCGCCGGTTCTTTTCGCCGGAAGCCAACGCCAAGGACAAAGGGTTTTCTCAGAGGCCACGGCCAAGGCCGTACGCCAAGCCCTCATGGAGGGCCTCGCTCCCCGGGCCCACCTCCCGGGGTACCGCCTAGCGGGCAAGACGGGCACCGCCCAGGTGGTGGTGAACGGGCGGTACTCCCGCGAGGTCTTCACCGCCTGGTTCGCCGGCTTCGTCCCCGGGGACAATCCCCTTTACACCGTGGTGGTGGCCGTGCACCACCCCAAGGGCGAGGTCCATGGGAGCCAGGTGGCGGCCCCCATCTTCCGGGAGATCGCCAGCCATCTCTTGGCCTACCGGGGCATCCCCCCCTATGCTGAAGGGCGGTGAGGGTCTTGTGTATCTTGCTCATGTTAGGGAAGTAACGCCGGAATGGGTGGCGGAGGCCACCGGGGGGCGGCTCCACCCTGGAGGCGGACCGGTGCGGGACCTCCACTGGGATAGCCGGGAGGTGACCCCCTTAAGCCTCTTCGTGGCCCTTCCCGGAACCCGGACCCACGGGCGCACCTTCATCCCCGAGGCCCGGGCCAAGGGGGCAAACCTCGTCCTGGCGGACGTCCCTGGCGAGGCCACGGTGGAGGTGGAAGACCCTGGCCAGGGGCTAGTCCGCCTGGGCAAGGCCCTGAGGCGGCTTTTCCCCGGGGTCGTGGTGGCGGTGGGCGGAAGCTCCGGCAAGACCACCACCAAGGAGGCCCTGGCCCAGGGCCTGGGTTTTCCCGCCCCCTTCGGCAACCAGAACACCGCTCCCCCTCTCACCCGCTTCTTTTTCCACCTGGACCCCAGGGCGGAAGGGGCGGTGGTGGAGCTTGGGGTAGACCGGGTGGGGGAGATGGCGGAGCTCATGGCCCTTTCCGAGCCCGCCCTTTCCGTCCTCACCGCCTTGGGGGAGGAGCACCTCCAGGCCTTCGGGAGCCTTAGGGGCGTGGTGGAGGAAGAGGCCAAGCTCTTGGATGCCCCACAGGCCCTGGTGAGCCTCCGGGCCAAGGAGGTGCTCCTGGCCTTCGGCCGTTATAAGGGGGAGCCCACCTACGGCTTCGGGGAGGCTACCTTCCAAGGAAGGGAGTTGGAACTTCTGCCCGAAAGGACGCGCTTCCGCTACCGCCACCTCCGGGTGGAGGTCCCCTATCCCGGCCTCGGCCCCGCCTTAGGGGCCCTGGCCGCCTTGGCGGTGGCGGAGCTCCTGGGAAAGGACCTGGAAGGGGTGGCGGAAAGGCTTGCCGGCCTACGCCTACCCCCGGGGCGCATGGAGCGGCGGGTCCTGGGAGGGGTGGTCTTCCTGAACGATGCCTACAACGCCAACCCCCTCTCCGTAAAGGCCGGCCTCGCCTGGCTTGCCGCCCAACCTGGCCGGAAGTGGGTGGTCCTAGGGGAGATGCGGGAGCTTGGGGCCCTGGCGGAGCCCCTCCACCTAGAGGTGGCGGAGGAAGCGGCCCGGCTTGGGCTAAGGCCCCTCTACCTGGGCCCCTACGCCAAGGCCCAGGCCGCCCTCGGGGGCGAGGCGGCGGAAACGCTGGAAGAGGCCATGGCCTGGCTCAAGGCCCGCGTGGCCCCGGGGGATCTCGTTTACCTGAAGGCCTCGAGGGCCGTGGGCCTGGAAAGGATCCTGGAGCTATGGGACGCCTGAGCCCCCTCCTCCTGCTCCTCGCCGCCTGCGCCCCCCTGGAAGCCTCCCTCCCTACCCTCCCCTACCCCGGGGGCTTCGCCCGCGGGGGCTTGGTGGAAGGCCGCTTCCAAGCCATCCTCCCTGGCCCGCCCCTCTTCCTGGACGCCGGGGAGGACACCCTCTACGCCGCATACCCCTACCAGCTCCTGGTGCTTAAGGGAGGCGTCCTGGAAAGCCTCCCCCTCCCCGGCGTTCCCCGGTTCCTCCGCGCCCGCCCGAGGCCCGTGGTGGGCCTGGACGGGGCGGTGTGGGCGGAAGGGAACCTCCTCCCTTACCCGGCCCAGGACGCCGTCCTAGGCGAGGAGGGGCTTTTCTGGGTGGGCAAGGAAGGGCTTTACCGGGAAAGGACCCTGCTCCAGAGGGGAAGCTACGGCCAGGTGGTGGCCTGGGAGGGGGTGGTGGCCTTGGGGAAGGAGGCCTTCTTCTACCCCGAGGGGAAAACCCTTCCCCTCCCCGCCCCCGCCCTCAAGGCCCAGGCGGGGGTGTGTGGGGTGGTGGCCCTTTTGGGGAAGGCGGTTTACCTGGTGCGCCAGGAAGGGGCGAAGCCCTTGGCCGAGGCCCAGGACTTTGCCGCCTTTGGGGAATGGGTCTACCTGGTGCCCGGGGAGCGCGTTCTGTCCTGTAGGGAGGTGGTATGGCCTTAGCCCTCCTTTTATCCTGGCTATTCACCGGCATCTGGGTCACCTTCATGCGGGGCTTGGGGCTGGGCAAACGGGTACGCCAGGATGGCCCCCAGTCCCACCTGGCCAAGGAGGGGACCCCCAGCATGGGAGGGGTGGCCTTCCTCCTCGCCGCCTTCCTGGCCTACTGGGCCCTGGGCAAGGACCCCTTCCTGGGGCTATGGCTCTTGGGGCTCGGCTTCGCCCTCCTTGGGCTATTGGATGACCTGGGCAACAGCCTGGCCCGGCCCCTAAAGGCCCGGGAAAAGCTAGCCCTGCAGGGGCTCATGGCCCTGGTCTTCGCCCTTTTCGCCGCCAGGCAGGTGGCCTACACCCCTTGGCCCATCCTGGACGTCCTCCTCATCTTCCTGGCCGTGGTGGGCGCCGCCAACGCCTTCAACTTCACGGATGGCCTGGACGGGCTCCTCGCCAGCGTCACCGCCATCCTGCTTCTGCCCTTTTACCCTTACCCCTTCGCCCAAACGCTCCTGGGAAGCCTCTTGGGCTTCCTCTGGCACAACGCCCCCAAGGCAAAGGTCTTCATGGGGGATACGGGAAGCCAGGCCCTAGGGGCCATGGTGGCGGGGCTTTTTGTGCTCACGGGGAAGCTTTGGCTCCTGCCCCTGGCCGCCATCGTCCCCGTGCTGGAGGTGCTTTCCGTGGTAGCCCAGGTGGCCTACTTCCGCCGCACGGGCAAAAGGCTTTTCCGCATGAGCCCCCTGCACCACCACTTTGAGCTTCTGGGCTGGGAAGAGGCCAAGATCGTCTTCCGCTTCGCCGTCCTTACCGCCTTGGCCACGGCCCTGGCCTTTGGGCTTGGAGGTGGGGCGTGATCCTGGTCTTTGGGCTTGGCCGAAGCGGGCTTGGGGTCTTGCGCTTCCTAAGGGCACGGGGCCTTGCCGCCCGCTTCTATGACGACCACCCCAAGGAGCCGGACGTGCGCACTGCCCTGGCCCTCGGCTTTGCCCCCGACTTCGGCCTGGAGGGGCGCTACACCCAGGTGGTCGCGGCCCCCGGGGTACCCCTAGACCACCCCCACCTAAAGCGGTTGCGCGAGGAGGGGGCCGAGGTCTTGGGCGAGGTGGAGCTGGCCTACCGCCTAAGCAAAACCCCCATCCTCGGCGTCACCGGCACTGCCGGGAAGACCTCCACCACCCTCTTCACCGCCCACCTCCTGAGGGGGCAAGGGATAAGGGCCCTGGAGGGGGGCAACGTGGACCCCCCTCTGGTGAGCGTGGTGGACGAGGCGGAGGTGGCGGTGGCGGAGCTATCCAGCTTCCAGCTGGAAAGGGTTTCCACCTTCCGGCCCCGGGTGGCGGTCCTCCTCAACCTGGGCGTGGACCACCTGGACCGGCACGGGAGCCTCGAGGCCTACCACGCCGCCAAGCTCAACCTCCTCAAGAACCTCACCCCAGAGGACGCCCTGGTCTACAACGCCCAAGACGCCAAGGTGCGGCAGGCGGCGGAAAAAAGCCCCGCCCGCCTCTACCCCTTTCAGCCGGCGGAAGACCCCCGGGAGAGCAACCTGCGGGCGGCCTTGGCTGCCACCCAGGCCTACCTGGACCTTCTCGGAAGGCCCCTGGACGAGGAGGCCCTACGGGAAAGCCTCCGCACCCTGCCCCACGCCCCCCACCGCTTCCAAACCTTTGCCAGGAAGGGGAAGGTGGTCTTCATTGACGACTCCATCGCCACCCGCACCCCCGCCGTGGCCGCCGCCCTACGGGCCGCCCCTGCCCCCATCGCCTGGATCCTGGGCGGGGAGGACAAGGGGGCAGACCTTGCCCCCCTAAGGCCCCTCCTCTCCCGGGTGCGGGTCATCCTGGCCCTGGGCCGGGACGGCCCCAGGATGGCCGAGGCCCTGGGCGGCGGCGCAGAGGTGGTGGTCATCGGGGAAAAGGATGGGTATAAGGCCATGCGCCAGGCCGTGGCCGAGGCCCTGGCCCGGCTGGAGCAGGGAAGCGTCCTCCTTGCCCCCCTCGCCGCCAGCTTTGACCAGTTCAAGGACTACAAGGACCGCGCCCAGGCCTTCCGGGAAGCGGTCTTTGACCTAGGAGGTGAGCCGTGGACCCCGTCTTCCTCCTAAGCGGGCTCCTCCTCATGGCCTTTGGCCTCCTTGGCGTGGGGGTGGCGGAACCCGACCTCCTCCAAGGCCACCTCCTGCGGGTAGGCTTGGCGCTCGCCGCCCTGCTCCTCGGCTTCCTCCTACCCCCGGAAAGGCTTCTCCGCCACGCCCTTGGGCTCCTCGCCCTCACCCTGGGGCTTCTCCTCCTGGTCCTCTTCTTGGGAGATGGGCCCGGAGGGGTAAGGCGCTGGTTCTACCTGGGACCCCTTGCCTTCCAGCCTTCGGAGCTAGCCAAGGTGGCCTTGGTCCTCTACCTGGCCTCCTTCGTGGGGCGAAAGGGGAACGACACCCCCATCCTGGGGGCCGCCATCCTCTCCGGGGTCACCGCCGGCCTGGTCCTGATAGAACCCGACTTCGCCACCGCCCTGTTCCTCGTCACCCTGGCGGCCTTGCTTTTCATCCTGGCGGGCGTGCCCTGGCGGAGGCTCATCATGGTGGGGCTCGCTGGGGTCCTCACGGTCGCCCCCTTCTCCGGCTACTACCTGAACCGATTCCGGTACGTTTCCGAACGCTTCACGAACTTCCTGGATTACCTGCAAGGGGAAGCCAGCCCCGCCCACACCGCCTACCAGGTGCTCCAGGCGCAGAAGGCCATCCTCCTGGCGGGGCCCATGGGGCAGGGCCCCGGGGGGAACCTTCCCCACCTCCCCGAAGCCCACAACGACATGGTTTTCGCCAGCGTGGTCTTCGCCACGGGGTGGCTTGGGGGGTTCATGGTCCTCTTCCTTTACCTCTTCCTCTTCCTCCGGGGGCTTTCCCTGGCCCTTACCCTCAAGGGTCCCTTAAGCCTCCTCGCCTTGGGCCTCACCCTCTACCTCACCCTCCAGGCCGCCATCAACATCGGGGTGACGGTGGGCTTCCTCCCGGTGACGGGGGTACCCTTGCCCTTCGTGTCCTACGGGGGGAGTTCGCTCCTCGTTTCCGGCCTCGCCCTGGGGGTGCTCCTGCGCCTGGCCAGGGAGGCCAGGGGAAAGGGGGTGGCGGCGTGGTCCTCCTGACGGGAGGGGGCACGGGGGGGCACCTTTTCCCCGCCCTGGCCTTGGCCGAGGAGTTGCGGAAACGGGGGCACGCCGTCTTCTACCTGGGAAGCCAGGAGGGCCTCGAGGCCCGCCTCCTCCCCCAAACCCCCATCCCCCACGCCCTCATCCCCGCAGGCAAGCTGGACCGGAGCGCCTTCAGGCCCAAGGAGGCCCTCAAGCTCCTCCAAGGGCTTAGGGGCGCCTGGCGGGTCCTCCGGGAGCACCCCCCCAAGGCCGTCCTCTCCACCGGGGGGTATGCTGGCTTCCCCGGGGCCTTCCTAGCGGGGCTCAAGGGCATCCCCCTTCTCCTCCACGAACAGAACGCCAAGCTGGGCCTGGCCATCCAGGCCCTCTCCCCCTGGGCCAAGGGCCTCGCCCTAAGCGTTCCCGCGGACCTTCCCCCTGGGCTTGGCAAGAAGGCCCGGGTGCTGGGCTACCCTGTGCGGGAGGTGCGCTACCCCCAGGCGGAGGCCAAGGCCCGCCTGGGCTTTGACCCCCAAAAGCCCCTCCTCCTTGTCCTGGGGGGAAGCCAGGGGAGCCTGGAACTTAACGAGAAGCTCCCCCCCCTCCTCAAGCCCCTGGGCCTGTCCGTGCTCCACCAGGTGGGGGAGCGGTGGGTGGAGCGCTACCGCTTCCTGGAGACCGAAGACTACCGCATCGCCGGCTTCCTGGACGCCCCCCTGGCCATGAGCGCCGCCGACCTCCTCCTCTCCCGGGCGGGGGCGGGCACCTTGGCGGAGGCCGCCTTCCACCGCCTGCCCGCCCTCCTCTTCCCCCTTCCCCCAAGCCTGGACGGGGGGGCGCAGGCGGCCAACGCCCGGGCCTACCAGAAGGCGGGGGGGGCGGAGCTTGGGGAGTACGAAAGGCTCCCTGGTCAGGTGGCGAGCCTCCTGGAAAGGCGGGAAGCCTACCAGCGGGGCATGGCCCGCCTCTCCCCCGAAGGGGCGGCGGGCCGCATCGCGGATTGGCTGGAGGAATTCCTATGAAGCGGGCACACGTCATGGGCATTGAGGGGGTGGGGCTGAGCGCCCTAGCCCGCCTCCTCCGGGCGGAGGGGGTAGAGGTCACGGGGTGCGACCTGGCCCCTGGGAAGCGGGCCAAAGCCCTCGGGGTTCCCGTCTGGCCGGGCCACGACCCCGCCCACCTGGGGGAGGAGGACACCCTCATCGTCCCCACCCCCATACCCTTGGACCATCCGGAAGTCCTGGAGGCGCGGAGGCGGGGGATGCGCATCCTAAGGCGCATGGAGCTCCTCGCCCACCTCCTTGCGCAAAAACCCTCCTTGGGCGTCACGGGCACCCACGGCAAGACCACCACCACGGGGATGCTGGCGAGCATCCTCCTGGAGGCGGGGCTGGACCCCTGGGTGCTCCTTGGAGGGGAGCTTTCCCTCCTTCCCGGGAACGCCCGCTTCGGCCTAGGCCCACGGCTGGCGGAGGTGGACGAGTCGGACCCCCTCTTCCAAGGGGTAGGGGTAGGGGTGGCGGTGGCCACCAACCTGGAGAAGGAGCACGTGGCCCCCGAGGGGAAGAGGGCCCCCAACTACCACGAGAGCCTCGAGGCCCTCCTCGCCGCCATGGCGGGCTTCCTGAGGAAAGCGGCCGTGGCCGTCCTCCCCGTCCAGGACCCCCTCTTGGCGGAGGCCGCCCAAGGCCTCAACCCCCTCCGCTTTGGAGAAGGGGGAGACCTGTGGGCGGAAAGGGTGGCGCTCTTCCCCACGGGGAGCCGGTTCCGCCTGGTCTACCGGGGCAAGGCCCTAGGGGAGGCCGAGCTAAGGGTGCCCGGGGCCCACAACGTGCACAACGCCCTGGCCGCCGCCCTGGCCGCCTTGGCCTTTGGCGTGCCCGAGGAGGCCATTCTGCGGGGCCTCGCCCGCTTCCCCGGGGTGGGCCGGCGGTTTGAGCGCCTGGGCGAGGTGCGGGGCGCATGGGTGGTGGACGACTACGCCCACCACCCCACCGAGGTACGGGCCACCCTGAGCGCCGCCAAGCTCCTGGGCCGACGGGTAAGGGTCCTCTTCCAACCCCACCGCCTCTTCCGCACCCTGGAGCTCTGGGAGGACTTCGCCAAGGCCCTGGAGGGGGCGGAGGAGGTGGTGGTCCTCCCCGTGTACACGGCGGGGGAAAGGGGCGAGGTCTCCCCCGAGGCCCTCTCCCAAAGGATCGCCGAGCGCCTTGCCGCCTCGGGAAAGGAAGCCCGTTTCCTCTACCCGGAGGAAGCCCTCGCCTACGCCAAGGCCACCGCAAGCCCCCAGGACCTGTGGCTCGCCTTGGGGGCGGGGGACGTGACGGAACTCGCCCGGAGGCTCGTCCATGAAGGTTGAAAGGGTCCTCCTAAAGGACTACACCACCCTGGGCGTGGGGGGGCCGGCGGAGCTTTGGACGCTGGAAACCCGGGAGGAGCTAAAGCGGGCCACCGAGGCCCCTTACCGCATCCTGGGAAACGGCTCCAACCTCCTCGTGATGGACGAGGGAGTACCGGAAAGGGTCCTCCGCCTGGGGGGGAGTTCCAGGCTTACGACCTAAAGGGGTGGGTGGGGGCGGGCGCGCTCCTTCCCCTCCTCGTCCAAGAGGCGGCCCGGGCCGGGCTTTCCGGGCTAGAGGGGCTTCTCGGCATCCCTGCCCAGGTGGGCGGAGCGGTGAAGATGAACGCCGGCACCCGCTTCGGCGAGATGGCGGACGCCCTGGAGGTGGTGGAAATCTTCCACGACGGGGCCTTCCACCTCTACCGGCCGGAGGAGCTCGGCTTCGGCTACCGGCAAAGCCGCCTGCCCCCAGGGGGCATCGTGACCCGGGTGCGGCTCAAGCTTAGGGAGCGGCCCAAGGAGGAAATCCTCAAGCGCATGGCCGAGGTGGACGCCGCCCGCAAGGGCCAGCCCAAACGGAAAAGCGCCGGGTGCGCTTTCAAAAACCCTCCGGGCCAATCGGCGGGGCGGCTCATTGACCAAAGGGGGCTAAAAGGCCTAAGGGTCGGGGACGCCATGGTCTCCCTGGAACATGGCAACTTCATCGTCAACCTGGGGCAGGCCACGGCCAAGGACGTGCTGGAGCTTGTCCGGCGCATCCGGGAGGAGCTTCCCTTGGAGCTGGAGTGGGAGGTGTGGCCCTGAAGGTTAAGCCGCACGCAAGCGCAAGGGGGTAAGATGAAGCCAGTGCGCACCCTCTTCCTTCTCCTCCTCCTCGGTACCCTTTACGTGGGAAGCCTGGTCCTTTTCCCCGTGGAGAAGGTGGAGGTGGTGGGCCTACGCCACCTGAAGGAGGAGGCCGTTTTGGCCAAGGCCCGCCTCCACCCGGGAGACCCGTGGCTTTGGGTCCTCCCCACCCGCCTCTCCCCTCTCCTGGAGGACCCCTGGGTGGCGGAAGCGCACCTGGAGAAGCCCAAACCCGGGGTGGTGCGCCTTATTGTGCGGGAGCGGGAACCCTTTTTGCCCCTGGCGGACGGCGCCGCCCTGGCCAAAGACGGCACCCTCCTCCCGGGTGGGGCCCCGTATGCGCCGGGGCCTTGGGTAGAGGGGAAGGGCCCCCTTCCCAAGGAGGCCCTTTTGGCCCTAGCCCGCGCCTACCCGAAGGCGAAACGCATCCGCTACACCCCGGCGGGCTTCTACGTGGACCTTCCCGGCACCACCCTCTTTGCCGCAAGCGCCGAGCTTCTGCTAGAGTATGCCCAAGCGACCTGGCCCCAGGGCCACGTGTACCTGTATTCTTGGGGGGTGAGTTTACGCCCATGATTATCGCAGGATTGGACGTCGGCACCAGCAAGGTTACCACCGTCATCGGGGAACTGGCCCCCGATGGCGTCCTGGACATCATCGGCGAGGGCACCGCCCCTTCCCAAGGCTTGCGGCGGGGCGTGGTGGTCAACCTGGAGCGCACCACGGAAGCCATCCGGCAAAGCGTCCATCAGGCGGAACGGGTGGCCGGGGTACGGGTGGAGCGGGTGGTCCTCTCCGTGGGGGGGCCCCACCTTAGGAGCGTCACCAGCCACGGCCTGGCAGCCATCCGCCGGGGCCAAAGCATCACCGAGGCGGACGTGGAGCGGGCCGTGGAGCAGGCCAAAGCCTATCCCTTTGACGCCGAGCAAGAACTCCTCCACGCCCTGCCCCTGGAGTTCAAGGTGGACGGGCAGGAAGGGATCCGGGACCCCGTGGGCATGGCGGGGGTGCGCCTCGAGGTGGACGTCCACCTCATCGCCGCCGGACGGGGGCCTTTGGCCAACCTCCGCCGGGCGGTGGAAGCGGCAGGGCTCGAGGTGGAGGCCCTGGTGGCCCAGCCCCTGGCGAGCGGCCTCGGCGTCCTGGGCCCGGAAGAGGAGCACATGACCATCCTCCTTTTGGACGTGGGCGGGGGCACCACGGACGTGGCCGTTTTCCGGGAAGGCCGGCTCGCCCACTCCGCCGTCTTGCCCCTCGGGGGGGACCATGTGAGCCAGGACATCGCCCAGCTCCTCAAGATTCCCTTTGAAGAGGCGGAGCGGGTCAAGCGCAAGTACGGGGCAGCGCTTCCGGAGCTGGCCGATCCCGAACTGGTTCTGGAAATCAACCAAGAGGGTGGTTCCTTGGGCGAGGTGCCGGCCCCGGAGCTCGCCCGCATCATCCGGCCCAGGCTCCGGGAAATCCTTCACCTGGCCCGCCAATCCGTGGACGAGGCCTTAGGGCCCTTGGAGATCAAGGTGAACCGGGTGGTCCTCACCGGGGGCACGGCCCTCCTGCGGGGTTTTGACCTCTTGGCCCGGCAGCAGTACGGCCTCCCGGTACGCCTGGGCAAACCCCAAGGGGTTTCTGGCCTCACCGACGTGGTGGCCACCCCCGCCCACGCCACGGCCGTGGGCCTGGTCCGTTACGGGGCCACCCTGCCCGCCCGGGCGGCAGAACCCAAGCGCCCGCACAAGCGGGAAAAGAAAGACGAAGGCACCAAGACCGAAGGCCTTTGGGCCCGCATTAAGGAAATTCTGAATAATTTATTCTAAAGGCGATTAAAGGGAGAGGGGGCAGAAATGGAAGGAGCCATCATCAAGGTAATCGGGCTCGGGGGGGCGGGGAACAACGCCGTGAACCGCATGATTGAGGCAGGGCTTCAGGGGGTGGAGTTCATCGCTGCCAACACCGACGCCCAGGTCCTGGCCAAGAGCCTGGCGGACGTGCGCATCCAGCTTGGGGAGAAGCTCACCCGGGGCCTGGGGGCGGGGGCCAACCCCGAGATCGGGGAAAAGGCGGCCCAGGAGGCGGAGGACCTCATCGCCGAGGCTTTGGAAGGGGCAGACCTGGTCTTCATCACCGCCGGGATGGGGGGCGGCACCGGCACGGGAAGCGCCCCCGTGGTGGCCGAGATCGCCAAACGCCTGGGCGCCCTTACCGTGGCCGTGGTCACCCGGCCCTTTAGCTTTGAGGGTCCCAAGCGGCAAAAGGCGGCGGAAGAGGGCATCCGGCGCCTTAAAGAACGGGTGGACGCCATGGTGGTGGTGCAGAACGACCGCCTCCTCTCCGCCGTGGACAAGAAGATGACCCTAAAGGACGCCTTCCTCATCGCCGACCGGGTCCTTTACCACGGCGTCAAAGGCATCACCGACGTCATCAACCTACCCGGCCTCATCAACGTGGACTTTGCCGACGTCAAGGCCCTTTTGGAGGGCGCTGGCCAGGTCCTCATGGGGATTGGGGCCGGCCGTGGGGAAAACCGGGTGGAGGAGGCGGCCAAGACCGCCACCCATAGCCCCCTGCTGGAGCGCTCCGTGGAAGGGGCGCGGAGGCTCCTCCTCAACGTGGTGGGCTCGGAGGACCTTTCCCTTATGGAGGCGGCGGAGGTGGTGGAGAGGATTCGCGAGGCCACGGGCCACGAGGACGTGGACATCCTCTACGGCGTCACCTACGACGACCGCGCCCAGGACGAACTCAGGGTCATCCTCATCGCTGCGGGCTTTGGGGAGAGCAGCGTGGTGCCCAAGCCCCTCCGCCCCGTGGACTTCCCCACCCACGCCGACCCCTATAACTTTGACATCCCCGCCTTCATCCGCTACGGGGACGGGGATTACCCCCCTAAGCGGGGCAACTGACGTGGTGGTGGCGGGCATTGACCCCGGGATCACCCACCTGGGCCTGGGGGTGGTGGCGGTGGAGGGTAAAGGGGCCTTGAAGGCCCATCTCCTCCACGGGGAGGTGGTGAGGACTTCCCACAAGGAAAAAGCAGAGGTGCGGGTGGGCCGGATCCACGCCCGGGTGCAGGAAGCCCTCCTCCGCTTCCGGCCCGAGGCCCTGGCGGTGGAGGAGCAGTTCTTTTACCGGCAAAACGAGTTGGCCTACAAGGTGGGCTGGGCCTTGGGGGCGGTGTTGGTGGCCGCCTTTGAGGCAGGGGTCCCGGTCTACGCCTACGGGCCCATGCAGGTGAAGCAGGCGCTGGCCGGACACGGCCACGCCGCCAAGGAGGAGGTGGCCCTCATGGTGCGGGGGATTTTGGGCCTTAAAGAAACCCCAAGCCCAAGCCACTTGGCGGACGCCCTGGCCATCGCCCTCACCCACGCCTTCTACGCCCGGCTCAAGGCCGCCAAGCCCCTTTAACCCGAAAGCCAGCCCCGGCGCACAGCGTAGCGCAAGAGGTCGCTCCGGGTTTTCAGGCCAAGCTTCTCCATGCCCCGTTCCCGATAGGTGGCCACGGTCTTTTCCGAGATGGCCAAGCGCTCGGCCACCTCCTTGTGGGAGAGGCCTTGGGCGAGGAGGCGCAACACCTCCTCCTCCCGAGGGGAAAGGCTTTCCTCCTGCACCTCCCCCTGGACCATCTCCATGGCCAGGCGCATGGCCAGGCTCGGGTTGAGGTACCGCTCTCCCCGGGCCACCGCCAAAACGGCGTCCACGAGCTCGTGGTCCACCGCCGCCTTGCTCACGTAACCCTCACCCCCCGCCTGCAAAAAGCCCCGCACGTACTCGGGGTCTTCGTGCATGGAAAGGGCGAGAAGGCGGAGATTCGGAAAGCGGGCCTTCAGGGTCCGGCATAGGTCAATGCCGGTGCAGTCGGGAAGGGAAACGTCCAGGATGGCCAGGTCGGCCTCGAGGCGCTCCAAGAGGGACAAAGCCTCCCGGCCGCTCCCCGCCTCCCCCACCACCCGGATGGGCCCCCGGGCTTCCAGAAGATGGCGGATGCCCGAGCGCACCAGGATATGGTCCTCCACCAAGACCACCCGGATCACGCCACCACCTCTAAAGGAAGCCTAATCTGTACCCGGGTGCCCTCGCCAGGAGCGCTTTCCAAAAGAAACCGCCCCCCCAAAAGCTCCACCCGCTCCCGCATGCCCAAAAGGCCTTGGTGCCCGGGGCCCACCGCCCTAGGGTCAAACCCCCGGCCCTCGTCCTCCACGAAGACCCGTACCTCCCCTTCCGCCTCCAAGACCCCCACCGCCGCCCGGGGGCTTCCCGAGTGGCGGGCCACGTTGGTCAGCGCCTCCTGCACCACCCGGTAGACCACGGTTTCCAGCTCCTTGGGCAAAGGCTGGCGGAGGTGGAAGGAAAGGTCCACCTCAATCCCCGTGCGGTCGGCAAATTCCCGCACGTACCGCACCAAAGCGGCCTCCAGCCCCAAGTGGTCCAAGAGGGAAGGCCTAAGGTCTAAGGCCAGGCGCCGCACCTCGGCCAGGGTAAAGCGGGCCAACTCCTTGAGCGCCAGGGCCCTTTCCCCCGGGAGGCCCTCGAGGCCCAGGATCAAGCCGGTGAGGGCCTGGCCCACCTCATCGTGGAGTTCCCGGGCGATGCGCGCCCTTTCCTCCTCCTGGGCCCTAAGCCAGGCCTTTAAGAGCTCGGCCCGCTGCCTCTCCTTTTCCTCCAAAAGGCTGTAGAGCCTTGCGTTTTCCAAGGCGGTGGCCAAGGGCCCCGAAAGGGCGGTGAGGAAACCCGTAAGCCAAGCCTCATCCACCTTGGGCTTCCCGTAAAGGACCAAAGCGGCCTTGGGGGGAACGGGCACCGCTACCCCCCTTGGCCCACCACCACCCGCCCCTCCCGCAAGGCTTCCTCCGCCAGCCCCTCCACACCCCCCAAGGGGCACAAGGCTTGGCAGGCGCGGCAGTGGACCACCCGCCCCTCCACCCAGAAATCGCCGCAGGAAAAGCCAAGCTCCCGCACCAAGAGGGAAAGCACCCGCTCAGCCAGCTCATCCAGCCTTAGGGCTTGGCTTTCCGCCAAAAGGCGGTTTAAGAGGGTGAGTTCCCGCTCCCGCCTTTCCACCTCCTCCCCCATGCGGTTGAGGGCACGCCCCAGGGCGCCGAGCTCGTTTTTGGGCTCAGGAAAGGCCACCTTCCCCCCTTTGCCCAGGAGGGAAACCCGCTCCGCCATCTCCTTGAGGGGTTCCAGCACCCGCTCCAGAAGGAGGTAACCGAGCCCTACCCCAAGCCCCACGGCCCAAAGCAAGCCAAAAAACCCGGTGCGCAGAACCTGCGCCAGCTCCTCCCTTAAGGGGTCCTGGGCCAGGCCTAGCCGCACCACCCCCGCCGCCCCCCCATACACCGGGGCCTCTCCCTGGTACACCAACCTGCCCCCAAGACGCAAGGTCCGCTCACCTGCCAAGCCGAGGAGGGCCTCCGGTACCCCCTCGGTAAAGGTATGGGCCAACACCTCCCCCTTGGGGGAGAGGACGTAGGCGTACACAAAGCCCGGATAGCGCTCCCTAGCCGCCCCAAGCTTCTCCCACACCGCCAAGCGGTCCTGGAGAAGGAGGTCGTCCGTAAGCAAGGTGGCGAGGTCCCGGGCCGCCGAGCGGGTTTGCTGCCACAAAGCCTGTTCCCCCTCAGCGTAGAGGAAGGCGCCGCCACCCAGGATGAGGGCCCCCCCCGTGGCCGTGGCCGCCAAGAGCACGGTCAAGAGAAGCTGGGCCCCAAGCCTCACGGAAGCACCTCCCGCGCCCTTCGGTACACCGACCGGTAAGGGGCGTCCTCCGCCTTGCGGAACCCCCTAAGACCCAAGGCCCTTAGGACCCTTGTGCTTTCGGGCCTGGCTGCCAGGGCAAGGAGCGCCCTCATAAGCCGCTCCCTTTCCCTTTCCGGAAGGTCCTTGGGCACCACCACGGGCGGAGGGGGATCGGCGGGGCCCATGGCCAGGACCCTGAGCCCCTGGATGCCCAACGTGGCATAGACCACCCTATCCACCGCCGCCCCTTCCGCCAACCTCTCCCGTACGGCCCAAAGGGCCCTGTCGTGGCCATAGGTGAAAAAAGCCCGGGCAAAGAAATCCTCCCCCAAATCCCGTGCAAGAAGCCTAGGCCACGCATGCCCCGTGTTGGAAAGCGGGTCGGTAAAGGCGAAAGGGCGCCCTCTTAACTCGGCCAGGCTTTGGTAGGGCGCATCTTCCCGCACCACAACAAGGCTCTGGTAAGGCACCACCGTGTCCGCCGCCAGCAAGACCTGCACAAACCCTTCCTCTACCCCAAGCCCCGCCGCCAAGGTGCAGAGGAAGCCAAGCTCCGCCTCCCCTTGGCGCAACACCTCCAGGACCTCCCGGTAGGTGCGGCGCCCAAACACCTCCACCTTTTCCCCCAGAAGCTCCTCTAAGCCCCCTAAAAACTCCCGGTAAGGCTCTGCCTCCTCGGGAGAACGCATCCCCGCCACCACGATGCGCACCCCGCCCTCCTCCGCTTCCTTGGCATACGGGGGGCCTAGGTGCACCTCGGGCGGCCTGGCGCAGGCGGCAAGGAGAAGAAGGGCCAGGAGCTTTCGCATCTACCCCAGGATAGGTGGCGCCGAGGGGTATAGATGTCCCGGGCCCTGTCGGGAGGTTTTCCGACAGGGCCGTCCGCCACCCTACCGCTACCGGCCGCCCTACCAGGGCCCTAGTTTGGGAAGGGAAAGGAGGTGGGGCAGATGGAAAAAGAACCCCTCACCGGTGCGGAGGACCGCCGGCGCTTTCTCGCCAAGATGGCGAGCGCCATCTTCGCCTCCGTGGTGGCCCCGGGCTTGGCCCAAGGCGTGCCCATGGCGGCTCCGTCTGAAAGCGGGGCGGAGGAGGATGTCCTCCTGCGCATGCAAAAGGACCTGGAGCGGGCGCTCAAGAATCCCAACCGCAAGTGGGGCATGGTCATTGACCTTCGGAAGTGCGTGGGTTGCCACGCCTGCACCGTCAGTTGCATGGCGGAAAACCGCCTCCCCCCGGGCGTGGTCTACCGCCCGGTGAGCGAGGAGGAGGTGGGCACGTACCCCCACGTCACGTACCGCTTCGTCCCCCGGCCCTGCATGCAGTGCGACGAGCCCCCTTGTGTCCCCGCCTGCCCCTACGACGCCACCTGGAAGCGCAAGGACGGCATCGTAGAGATTGATTACGAGCTCTGCGTGGGTTGCGAAAAGTGCGTGCCCGCTTGCCCCTACAACTCCCGCCACAAGGACGACGGCTACTTCTGGACGGAAAACACCCCAGGCCAAGGGAAGATGCCCTACGAAACCCTACCGGTTTACGAGTGGGGCAAGAAGGTGGACCGGGAAGACGAGGCGGGTCCCATGGACAAGGTGCGCAAGTGCCACTTCTGCCTGCACCGCATTGAGCGGGGGCTCTTGCCCCAGTGCGTGGTGACCTGCATCGGCCGGGCCACGTACTTCGGGGACCTGGAAGACCCCCAGTCCTTGGTGGCCGAACTGGTGAAGAAACCCAACGTCATGCGCCTCAAGGAAGAGGCGGGGACCAAGCCCCGGGTCTACTACTTGGTGTAGGAGGTGCCTATGGAAAAGCTTTCCCGGCGTGAGCTCTTGAAGCTTTCTGGCGCAGGTGCCCTCTTGGGCCCCTTGGCCTTTAGCCTGCAGGAGGCCAGCGCCCAAGGCATGGAGGCCTACGAGATCCAGCTACCCGAAAACACCATTTACTCCTCTTGCCTCCAGTGCAACACCGGCTGCCCCATCAAGGTGAAGCTCTACGAGGGCGTGGCGAGCAAGATTGACGGCAACCCCCTCTCCCCCTGGACCTTCCGCCCCCACCTGCCCCTCAACACCCCCGTGGACACGTTGGCCCAGGTGGACGGGGCGCTTTGCCCCAAGGGCCAGGCGGGTATTCAGACCGCCTACGATCCCTACCGCATCCGCAGGGTGCTCAAGCGGGCCGGCCCCAGGGGAAGCGGCAAGTGGGAGGAAATCCCCTTCCACCAGGCGGTGAAGGAGATCGTGGAGGGGGGCAAGCTCTTCGCCCACCTGGGGGACGAGCGCCACTACCCCGGGCTTAAGGAGCTTTGGGCCCTGCGGGACCCCGAGGTCATGAACCGCATGGCCCAGGCGGTAAGGGCCATCTGGGCCGAGAAGGACCGGGAGAAAAAGAAAGCCCTGGTGGCCAAGTTCAAGGAAGACTTCAAGGACTACCTCCACACCCTCATTGACCCCAACCATCCCGACCTGGGCCCCAAGAACAACCAAGTGGTCTTCGCCTGGGGCCGGCTCAAGGCGGGCCGCTCCGAGTTTATCCGCTGGTTCTTCGGGCAAAGCTTCGGCACGGTAAACCTTCATGGCCACACCACCGTCTGCCAGGGCTCCATGTACTTCACCGGCAAGGCCATGAGCGAGCAGCCCACCTTTGACGCCACGGGCAAGCTCTCCTGGTCGGGCGGGGCCAAGTTCTACTGGCAGGCAGACCTTTCCAAAGCCCGCTTCGTGGTCTTCGTGGGGGCCAACGTCTTTGAGGGCAACTACGGGCCACCCCTCCGCGTGGGCTGGATCACGGAGCGGGCAAGCCGTGGGGAGCTGGAATACGCCGTGGTTGACCCACGGGCGCAAAAGGCAGTGAAAGGAGCCAGCCGCTGGATCGCGCCCAAGCCGGGGCACGACGCCGCCATCGCCCTTGGGGTCATCCGCCTCCTCCTGGAGTGGGGCAAGGTGGACAGCCGCTTCCTCTCCGCCGCCAACAAGGCGGCGGCCAAAGCCATCGGCGAGGCCAGCTGGACCAACGCCGCTTGGCTTGTGAAGCTGAAAGACGGCAAGCCGGAACGGCTACTGCGGGCAAGCGACCTGGGCCTTCCCAAACCCAAGGCCAAGGTGGGGGACAAGGAGGTGGAACTGGACGCCCCTGTGGTCCTAGCCCAGGGCAAGCCCGTGGCCTTCAACCCCAACGACGAAAACCAGGCGGTTTTCGGCGACCTCTTCGTGGATACCGTCTTCCAGGGCACCCCTGTGAAGAGCGCCCTCACGCTCATCAAGGAGGAAGCCTTCCGCCACCAGGTGAAGACCTGGGCCGCCTTGGCCGGGGTAAGCGAGGAGGACATCCGCTTCCTGGCGGAGAAGCTCGCCCAGTACGGCAAGAAGGCGGTGGTGGACGTACACCGGGGCGCCAGCCAGCACACCAACGGCTTTTACAACTGCTTCGCCTGGTTCACCGTGAACGCCCTCTTGGGGAACGTGGACCACCAGGGTGGCTTCGTCCAGGCCAGCACCTACGACATCACCGGCGGCAAGGCGGGAGGTCCCTTTGTCCTCAGCAAGCTCCACCCCAGGCCCCTAAACCCCTTCGGCATCTCCCTTATCCGCCACGAGGTGAAGTACGAGGACACCACCCTCTTCCAAGGCTTCCCCGCCAAGCGCCCCTGGTACCCCCATGCCTCCGACGTCTATCAGGAGATCCTCCCCTCCGCCGCCCAGGGGTATCCTTACCCCATCAAGATCCTCTTCCACTACATGGGCTCCCCCGCCTACGCCCTGCCGGGCGGCCACGAGCAGATCCAGGCCATGCTGGACCCGGACAAGATCCCCCTCATCGTGGCCTTTGACATCGTGGTGGGGGACACTTACCTCTACGCCGACTACATCATCCCCGACCTCTCCTACCTGGAGCGCTGGGAGTTCCACGGAAGCCACCCCTCCATCATCTGGAAGGTCCAGCCCGTGCGGCAGCCCGCCATCCCACCCATCCCCGAGGAGGTGGAGGTCTTCGGGCAAAAGATGCCCATCTCCCTGGAAAGCTTCCTCCTCGCCCTGGGTGAGCACCTGGGCCTGCCTGGTTGTGGGGCCAAAGGCTTCGCTAACGGGATGCCCTTCAGCCACCCCGACCACTTCTACCTGAAGCTTGCGGCCAACCTGGCCTTCGGGGAGAAGGCCGACGGCTCCGAGGCCCTGCCCGAGGCGGACGAGAGGGAGCTCACCGTCTTCCGCCAAGCCCGCCGCCACCTTCCTCCCTCGGTCTTTGACGAGAAGCGCTGGCGTGAGGCCATCGGCGACGAAGGGCTTTTCCGCCGTACCGTCTACCTCCTCAACCGGGGTGGGCGGTTCCAGGAGTTCCCCAAGGCTTACGCCGCCAACGACCTGGTGGCAAACCGGTATGGCCGGCAGGTCAACCTCTTCCTGGAAAAGCAGGCCCTCTCCCTCCACCCCATGACCGGGAAGCCCTACTGGCCCCTTCCCACCTACTTCCCGCCCTACCAGGACGTTCTGGGGCGGCAACTCCGGGACCCCGGCTACGGCTTAACCCTCCTGACCCACCGGAGCATCCTGCAGACCAAGAGCCGCACCATCAGCAACTACTGGCTCTTGGCGGTGAAGCCGGAAAACGAGATCCTGGTGAGCGCCCCGGACGCCGAGCGGCTTGGGCTGAAGGACGGGCAGATGGTCAAGGTGGTCTCCGCCACCAACCCCAAAGGCGAGTGGGACCTGGGGCCCTTTGGCAAGAAGCCCATGGTGGGCCGGGTGAAGGTGGTGCAGGGCCTGAGGCCAGGGTGCGTGGCCTTCCCCTTGGGCTGGGGCCACTGGGCCTATGGGGCAAGCGACCTGGTCATCAACGGCCAGGTGGTGAAGGGCGACCCCAGGCGGGCCACGGGGGTGCACGCCAACGCCGCCATGCGCCTGGACCCGTACCTAAAGGACACCGCCCTGACGGACGTGGTGGGCGGTAGCGTGGTCTTCTACGAAACCAAGGTGAACCTGCTGCCGGTGTAAGGCTGTCCCCCCGGGGAGACCCGGGGGGACAAACCTCCCCAATACCTGTGATAAGGTCATGATGGGGGTAAGGAGGTGAAGGGTGATACCCGCTTTTAGAAGCGCAAGCAACCCGACCCAGTGGGCGCTAGAATTCATCCGCCTGGTGATGCTCCTCCTCTGCCTGGTGGGCTGGGTGATGTACCCCTTAGAGCTCCTCCTCTTGGGCCACTGGACGGAGAGCTGGCAGAGCAAGATCCCCTTCTTGGTGGCCGTACCGGGCTTTGTCTTCACCCTTTGGGTCCTTTTTGACCGGAAGACCCCTTGGGTGCGCCTGGCCTTCCTCCTCACCATGTGGGCCTCGGTCTTCACGGGAGTTTTGGGCGCCTACTTCCACCTGCTTTGGAACTTTGAGGGCGAGGTGGCGTGGGAGTTTGAGGCGGCCATGGAGGCCATGGCCGGAAGCCGCCCGGTGCTGGCAGCCCTGGCCTTCACCCACATGGGGGTGACGGGGCTCCTTTCCATCTACCGGGCCCGCTAGGAGGTGCGCCGTGATTGAAGCCCTTATTCGCGCCAAGACCGAGGAGGAAAGGCTTCTTGAGTTCCTCCGCACCATCTTCCTTCTCATCGCCATGGTGGGGTTTGCCTTCTACGGCATGGAGCACTGGGTGCTGGACCACTGGACGGAAAGCTGGCAGAGCAGGATCCCCTTCTACGTTTCCCTGGTAGGCTTCCCCCTAACCCTCCTTATGTTCTTCCACCGGGGGAAGTGGGTGCGCTACCCCTTCCTCCTATGGATGCTCGTAAGCGTGGCTACAGGGGTGGCGGGGGCTTACTTCCACCTGGTTTGGAACGCCCAGGATGCGGAGGTAAGCCTCTTCACCCTTCAGGGCTTCTTGGAGGCCTTTGAGGGAAGCCGGCCGGTGTTGGCGGCTTTGGCCCATACCCACGTGGGCGCTGTAGCCTTCGTGGTGGGAATCACCATAAGGGACTAAGGGAGGTGCAAGATGAAGCGAGGCATCGTAGGTCTCATGGTTTTGGCCCTAGGCGTGGCGCTGGCGCAGGCGCCCAAGGTGGACGGGAAGATCGCCCCTGGGGAATACGCCAAGAGCTACAAACACGAGAAAAGCGGCATCACGCTCTACTGGAGCGTGGTGGGGGATACGCTCTATCTGGCCCTCGAGGGCGAAAGCAAGGGCTGGATCGGCATCGGTTTCCTGCCGGAAAAGAGCGACAAGAAAAAGGGCGCTGACCAGTACCTCTTCTACATGGAGGGCGGCAAGCTGGTGGCCTTGGACATGTACCAGGTGAAGCGCACCGGGGCCCCTTCCCCGGACGAGAAGGAGGGCGGGAAGAACTCTATCCTGGCCGCCAACGCCAGCTACGAAGGGGGCAAGTGGAGCGTGGAGTTCAGCCGGAAGCTGAAAACCGGGGAACCCACGGACGTGGAAATCGTCCCCGGGCGGAAGCTCTTTGTCCTCTTGGCCCACTCGGAAAAGATGGACCCCAAGGAGGAGCACAAGAAGACGGAGCGCTGGTACCTGGAAGACTTCGCCTTCTAAGCTAGACACAAGGCAACCCGGGAGGTTCCCGGGTTGTTCCTTTCTTCCGTAACATACCCTTGACTCTAATAAGCTCATGGGTAATATGGAGGGCATGGAGCGCCCGTTGCGCCCCCAACCTTGGCCCCTCCTGGCCTTTGCCCTCATGGCCGGGGGCCTATCCTGGCTTATTTGGCAAGGTTCGGGTGCCAGGCTGTTCCTGGCCTTCTGGGTAGCGGTGGTCCTGGGGTTAGCCCTGTTCCACGCCAGGTTCGGCTTCGCCTCCGGCTTTCGCCGCTTCCTCCTCTTAGGGGAAAGCCGCCTTCTTAGGGCCCATTTTCTCCTTTTTGCCCTCACGAGCCTCCTCTTCTTCCCTTTCCTTTCCCAGGGCGAGGTCTTGGGGCAGCCGGTGCAAGGGTTCGTGGCGCCCTTGGGGGTAGCCCTCCTGGTGGGCGCCTTCCTCTTTGGGGTGGGCATGCAGCTTGGGGACGGGTGCGCCTCGGGAACCCTCTACCACACGGGTAGCGGGGACACGCGCGGGGTGCTGGTCCTTTTGGGGTTCATGGTGGGTTCCTTGCTGGGGGTCTACCACCTTCCCTTTTGGCAGGGGCTTCCCGCCCTCTCCGTGGGGAGCGCCCTTACCTGGTTCCCCACCCCATACCTGGGCCTCGTCCTTTGGCTTCTCCTCCTCCTGGCCCTCTACCTAGGGGTGGCTGCCGTGGAGAGGAAGCGGCGGGGAAGGGTGGAGCCCCTCTTTCGCCGGGAGGCCACCCATCCCCTTTGGGGCCCTTGGAGCTTGGTGACCGGCGCGGCGGTTTTGGCCTTGGGAAGCCTAGCCCTGCTCCTCCTCCAAGGCCGGCCTTGGGGGGTTACGGCGGCCTTTGCCCTGTGGGGGGGAAAGTTGGCGGAGGCTTTGGGCTTTGGGGTTCTAGACTGGGCCCTCTTCCACAACCCCGCCTTCGCCGAAAAGCTACAGCAAAGCCTTCTCCAGGACGCCACCAGCGTCACCAACTTTGGCCTCTTCCTGGGGGCCTTCCTGGGAGCCGCTTTGGGTGGGGCGCTCCGCTTCCGGAACCTTTGGCGGATCCCTTGGACCACCCACCTCGGGGTCTTCCTGGGGGGCGTGCTCATGGGCTACGGGGCAAGGCTTGCCGCGGGGTGCAACATCGGGGCCTACTTGGGGGGCACCGCCTCCTTTAGCCTCCACGGGCCCCTTTGGGGTGTCTTCGCCCTTCTGGGCACGGCCCTAGGCCTCAGGCTCCGCCCCGCCTGCCGTCTGGAAAACGAGGGGGAAGGGCAACGGGTCCCCGCCGCCTAGGGCGTACCATGGGGGCATGGCGGAAATCCGGGTGGGCACCGCCAGCTGGACGGACGAAACCCTCCTGGCCTCGGGCTGGTACCCGCCCGAGGTGCGGGGAAATCCGGAAAAGCGCCTCCGCCACTACGCAAAGCACTTTGACACTGTGGAGGTGGACAGCACCTTCTACGCCCTTCCCCGACCCGAGGTGGTGGGAAAGTGGGCGGAGAGGACCCCGGAAGGCTTTCTCTTTCACGTGAAGGCCTTCTCCGCCTTTACCGGGCACGGCCTCGAGGCCCAGGCCCTTCCCAAGGACATCCGCGCCCTCCTACCCCGCCAGGAGGGCCATCTGGCCCAGCGGGAGGTGCCCGAAGAGGTGGTGGAGGAAGCTTGGAACCGCTTTTTCGCTGCCCTAGAACCCCTTAGGCAGACGGGCAAGCTGGGCTACCTCCACTTCGGCCTCCCCCCCTGGACGGAGCCCAAACCGAGGAGCTTCCAGTACCTGGAGCGCCTGGCGGAAAGGACCCGGGGCTACTGGGTGGCGGTGGAGTTCCGCAACCCCAAGTGGTATGTGGCCTGGGGGTTCGTGAAGAAGGAGCTCGGGCGTTTGGGCCTGATCCACGTGAGCGTGGACGCCCCGCCCCACCCCGAGGCCCCCCCGAGGGTCCTCGAGCCCACCCACCCCGTGAGCGTCCTCCGCTGCCACGGCCGGAACGCAGAAACCTGGAAGGGCCCCCACACCAAGCCCTACGAGCGCTTCAACTGGCGCTATTCCGAGGACGAGCTCCAAGACCTGGCCCAGGCCACCCGGACCCTAGCGGAAAGGGCCGAGAAAGTCTTTGTTATCTTCAACAACAACTACGGCACCCAAGGGGTGGAGGCCGCCCTGGGGCTCAAACGCCTCCTCGGCCTGGGCGCCCCTCCTTGGGCGGACCCCCTTCTCTAGCGCGCCAAGGCCAAGCCTTCGGCCCTAGGGTCGCTGGCCGCCACCAAGGCCTCCCCCGCCCTCAGGACCACCTGCCCCCGGCCAAAAAGCCCATACTCCGCCTCGTACCGCACCCGGTGGCCCAGGTCCTTGAGGAAAAGGGCCGTGGCCTGAGGAATGCCCGGCTCCAAAAGCACCTCGTCCCCTTCCTTCCCCGGCACCACCTGCCACCTGGGCCGGTCCAGGGCCGCCTGGGGGTTTAGGCCGAAGTCCGCCAGGGCCACCACCACCTGCACGTGCCCCTGGGGTTGCATAAACCCCCCCATCACCCCAAAGGGCCCTAGGGGCTTCCCCTCCCGGGTGAGGAAGCCCGGGATGATGGTGTGGTAGGGCCTTTTGCCCGGCCCCACCCGGTTCGGGTGGCCCTCCTCCAAGGCGAAGCCCAGGCCCCGGTTGTGCAGGGCAATCCCCGTCCCCGGCACCAAAACCCCCGCGCCAAACCCTTGGTAGTTGGACTGGATGAGGGAGACCATCACCTCCCCGTCCGCCGCCGCCAGGTAGACGGTCCCCTCCGGCCTCAGGCCCGGAAGCACCTTGGGCAGGGCCCTCTCCCCTATGAGGCGCCTCCTCTCCGCCGCATAGGCCTTGGAGAGGAAGGCCTGAGGAGCGAGCTCCATGTACCGGGGGTCGGCCACGAAGCGGAAGGCGTCCGCCAAGGCCAAGCGCATGGCCTCCACCTGCAGGTGGTAGCTCCAAGGGTCCTCGGGCCTTAGCTCAAACCCCTCCAGGATGGCCAGGGCGAGGAGGGCCGCCACCCCTTTGGCCGTTGGGGGGAAGCTCGTGCACCGTGAGGCCCTTATAGTCCAGGGAAAGGGGCTCCACCCACTCCGGGGCGTGGGCCTTGAGGTCCTCCCCCGTGAGGAGGCCCCCCGTGTCGGCGCTAAAGCGGGCCAGGGCCTCGGCCAAAGCCCCCCGGTAGAGGCTTTCCCCGTAGGTCTCGGCGATCTCCCTAAGGGTCTTGGCGTGGAGGGGGCTACGCCACACCTCCCCCGCGCGGGGCGCCCTGCCCCCAGGGAAAAAGACCTCCTGGAAGGCAGCGAACTCCGGGCCCTGGAGGGGAAGGTAGACCCCTTCTGCCCGCTTCCAGGCCCGCGCCGTTTCCGGCCCCACGGGGAAGCCCTCCTCGGCGTAGCGGATGGCGGGGGCCAGAACCTCGGGAAAGGGGAGCCTTCCCCAGCGCTCGTGCAGGGCCCGCCACCCCGAGACCGCCCCCGGGACCGTCACGGGAAGCCAGCCCCGCTCGGGCATCCGGCCTTGGGGAAGCCGCTCGGGGGTAAGGGCCAAGGGGCTTCTCCCCGAAGCGTTCAGGCCGTGGAGCTTCCCGTCCCAGACCTGGGCGAAGAGGTCACCCCCAATGCCGTTGGAGGTAGGCTCCACCACGGTGAGGCAAGCGGCCATGGCAAGGGCGGCGTCCACGGCGCTTCCCCCTTTCAGGAGCATCTCCATCCCCGCCAACGCCGCCAAGGGCTGGCTCGTGGCCACCGCCCCCCAGCGGCCCAAGACCACATGGCGGCGGGAAGGGTAGGGGTAGTGGGTGAGGTCCATATCCAGATTCTCCCATCACTCGGCCATTTCTACCCGATTCCTACCCGCATTTTTAGCCCGGTAAAGGGCTTGATCCGCTCTGCGAAAGAGGTTTTCCTCTTCCTCACCAAGCACATACTCCGCCACGCCAAAGCTGGCCGTTACACCCCAGTGTTGGGCCTCAAGCACCTGCCTTAGGCGCTCAGCCAAGCGCTTCGCATCCTCTAAATGCGTGGAGGGAAGTAAAAGAGCAAACTCTTCCCCACCCCAACGGGCCACCACATCCTCCCGGCGTACTTGGTCCACAAGCAGCCGGGCAACGCGGCGTAGAAGTTCATCGCCATGGTCGTGGCCTAGGGTATCGTTGATCTTTTTAAAGTGGTCTAGATCCATGAGGACCAAGCTAAACGGCGTTCCATACCGCTCTGCCCGTGAAATCTCCCGCGTGAGAGCCAGGGAGAAAGCCCGCCTATTGGGAAGACCGGTGAGGGTGCATGTAAGGGCCTGCTCTCTCCAAAATCGCGTCTGACCATACATCTCGCGAAAACGCGCCAGAAGGATGATAAGGGACGCCACCGTAAGTTGACCCAAAAGCGCAATGGCCACGTACGGTAAAATGCCGCTCCCTTCCCTCTGCGCTAGGCCTAAGGCCACCAGGCCATATAGCAAAAGGGTCCACCCTAGGGAATAGCGCCAAGCCGCCGATACGGTATGGGCGAAGGCCGCTAAAACGTAGAGAGCAGGAATCCAAGGACCAAGCAAGAGGAACTGCCAACCTTCAACCCCTCGGTATAACGAGCGAACTATTTCCAATAAAAAATAAAGCCCTGCCCCGTGTACCAAGTACCTAGGAGCCCGTCTGGGCCCCTGGGCATAGGCGTAAGCAAACACAGCGACCACTGCCAAATAGCCAAGAAGCTCCCACCCCTTAGGGGGAAGGGTGACGAACCGCACAACCAAACCGCTCAGAAGACCCACCCAACTTAGCGCATAGAGGAAACGAAACGTAGAATCCATCACCTTGGCCCCTAGTATACCAATCTTACAAGACACCCCCAACCAGAACGCGCATACAAGCCCCTTTGGGCTATACTGGATGTGGCCAAACCGTGTCCCCTATGAAACGCCCCCCGCTTTCCGAAGCCCAAGAAGATTACCTAAAGAACCTTCTCCTCTTGGAACTTGAAGGCAAAGGACCGGTTCCCACCCAGGCCTTGGCCAACCGGATGGGCGTACGTCCTCCTTCGGCAACGGAAATGCTAAAGAAACTCGCCCTTCTAGGGCTCGTCCATCACCAACCGTACCAAGGGGCAAACCTAACCCCTTTGGGGCGGAAGGTTGCCTTGGAGATTCTACGCCGCCACCGGCTCCTGGAAGCCTATCTGCACCAGGCCCTGGGTTTTGGCTGGGAAGAGGTACACCAGGAAGCCGAGCGCTTAGAACACGCCATAAGCGAATCGCTTGAGGATAAAATCGCCGAGCTTCTAGGGCATCCTCCCTTTGACCCCCATGGGGATCCCATTCCCACCAAGGACCTCGAGCTCCCAGAAGCACCCGCTCTGCCTCTCTGCGAAGCTCCCCTAGGAGAAGTGCGGGTGGTACGGGCTTTGGTCCAGGACCCAGGTACCTTAAACCTCTTAGCCCGATTGGGGTTAACCCCGGGCACACATTTCAAAGTTCTTGAGCAGGCAGAAAACGTGCGCATCCAAGTGGAAGGGGAAGTTCTCCTCCTTCCCCACGAGCTCGCCAAGGTTGTGGGGGTGGAGCCCCTTCCATAACCCGTGCTAAAAAGCCCGGTAGACCTGGGTGCGGAAAGCGTGCTGGAGCCTGGCCCCCAAGCGGGAGTGAAGGGCCCTCGAGGGCTCCAAAACGGAAAGCAGGTTAGGAGCCTGGCTCATGTAAAGAGCGCTTAGGGCCAAGGAGGGGTCTACGAAGAAGTAGGTGCCGCCAAACCCCGCCCAGTTGAACTCCCCAGGGGTTCCCGGGGAGAGCCCCGCCCCAAGGCGCACCGCCACCCCCAAGCCAAACCCGTACCCGGGGCCCGGGAGGTACTCGGGCCCCCGCTTGAGCCCCTCGGCGTAGAGGGGACCCAGGTGGTCCTCGGTCATGAGCCGGGCAAGGCGCGGGTGGAGGAGGCCTTTCCCCGTGCGCAACGCCTCCAGGAAGCGCAGGTAATCGGAAGCCGTGCTCACCCCGCCCATCCCCCCAGCGTACCTCGGGGGCGGGGCCTCCACGGGGATGAGGGCGATGCGCCTACCCGTCTCCGGGTCCTTGGGGAAGGGCTTGGCCAGGCGGGCGGGGTCCTTGGCCTGGAAGCCCGAGTCCTTCATGCCCAAAGGGGCAAAGACCCGCTCCTCCAGGAGGTCCGCCAGGCTCTTCCCCGTGGCCGCCTCGAGGAGGTGGCCCAGCACGTCCGTGGAAAGCCCGTACTCAAAGGCCTCGCCCGGCTGGAAACGGAGGGGTAGGGCCGCAAGCCGTTCCAAAAAGGCCTCCCGGCTCAGGTCAAAGCGGTCCACACCGGCCTCCAGGTAAAGCCGCTTCACGGGAGAAGCGAAGAAGACCCCGTAGGTGAAGCCAGCGGTGTGGCGCAAAAGCTCGTAAACGGTGACGGGAGCCCGAAGGGGCTCGTCCCGCACCCCTCCGTTCACCTCCCGCCCCACCCGCAACGCACCGAGCTCGGGCAGATACTTCTCCACAGGGTCCAGCAGGCTTAACGTGCCCTCCTCCACCAGGCTTAGGGCCAGGGCGGAAACCCAGGGCTTGGTCATGGAGTAGACCCGGAAAAGGGCGTCTTCCCCCATGGGTAGGCCCTTCTCTGGGTCCAGGAAGCCGTAGGTCCCCTGGAAGACCACCTCCCCCTCCCGGGCCACCAGGACGACCGCCCCGGGCAGGAAACCCTCCTCCGTCAATCGGCGGAAAAGCCCGTCCAGCCCGCTAAAGTCCATCCCCCACCACCCCCTTGGGCACGGCCCCTAAGCGGGCGCCGCCCCGATGGTCCTACCCCCGTCCACGAAAAGCACCTGGCCGGTGATGAAGCTAGACTCGTCGGAAACGAGGAAAAGCGCCGCATAGGCCACCTCCAACGGGCTTCCCGCCCGCCCTAAAGGCGTGGCCTGGATGGCCTTCTCCCGCACCTTCTCCGGCACCTTGGCCGTCATCCGCGTCTCAATAAACCCCGGCGCCAAGGCGTTCACCCGGATCCCGTACCGCCCAAGCTCCAAGGCCAGGGTCCGGGTAAGCCCCACCACCCCCGCCTTGGAAGCCGCATAGTTCGCCTGCCCCAGGTTCCCCAGGTACACCCGGCTCGCCGTGAGCACGATGCTCCCCGGGTTCCGCTCCCGCATGGCCTCGCTCGCCGCCCGCGCCACCAGGAAGCTCCCCGTGAGGTTCACCCTAAGGACCAGCTCCCAGTCCTCCAGGGGCATCTTCCAGTGGAAGTTGTCCCGGGTGATGCCGGCGTAGTGCACCACCCCGTCCAGCCGCCCGAACCGGGCCAAGGCCTCCCCGAAGCCCCGCTCCACGGAGGCGGGGTCGGCCACGTCCATCCTGAGGGGCATGGCCCCCGTGGCGGAGGCCGCCTCCTCCAAAGGGCCTTCCTCTATGTCCACCGCCACCAGCCTGGCGCCTTCCCGGGCAAAGAGCTCCAGGGTGGCCCGGCCGATCCCGTGGGCCGCCCCGGTGATGAGGACCACCTTGTCCTTGAGCCGCACGGCGCACCTCCTCACGACCGAACGGTCGGTAAGGCCACCCTACTCCTTTCCCGCCCCTTCCGTCAAGCACCAGGCGTAGTAGGGGGTTTCCACGAAGGGGGGTGGCCCTCCCAGGTACACCCTCAGGCCCGGCAGGAGGAGGGTATCCCCCTCCCACTCAAAGGCCAAGGGGTCCACGGAAAGGGGGTAGTGGAGCACCCCTTGCCGGGGCAGGGCGAGCCGAAGCCACTCCGGGGGGGAAAGCCGCCCCACCAGGAGGTAGCGGGCCCGCCTCGGGCCGCTTTCCGTGTAGAAAAGGGCCTCCCTTCCCAGGTCTAGGAGAAGGGCCCGGCCCCGCACGTAGAGCCTGGCCCTATCCGTCCAGGTAGACATGGGGCCTCCCCTCCAAGAGGGCCACCCGCACCCGGGGCCCGTAAAGCCCCCGGAGAAGGGGCTCCGTCAGCACGGCCCCGGGCGGCCCCTCCGAAAGCAGCCGGCCATCCCGCAAGACCGCCACCCGGTGGGCCAAAGCCGCCTGGTTGGGATCGTGCAGAACGGAAAGCACCCCTACCCCCCGTTCCGCAAGGCCCCTAAGGAGGGCCACCACCTCGGCCTGGTGCGCCAGGTCCAGGTAGGTGGTGGGCTCGTCCAGGAGGAGGTAGCGGGGCCTCGCCGCCAGGGCGCGGGCCAGGAGGACCCGTTGCCTCTCGCCCCCAGAGAGGGTGCCCAGAAACCGGCCCCTTAGGTGGGCCGCCCCCGCCACCTCCAGGGCCCAGGCCACCGCCTCCCGGTCCTCCCCCCCTTCCCTACCCCATAAGCCAAGGTAGGGAAGCCTTCCCAGGCGCACCACCTCCTCCACCACGAGCCCCTCCGGGTACGGCCCCCCTTGGGGCAGGTAGGCGAGGAGCCGGCCCCGGGCGTAGCTCCCGTAGGCCCTAAGGGGCTTTCCCTCCAGGTACACCCCTCCCCCCTTGGGCCTAAGAAGCCCCGCCATCACCCTAAGGAGGGTGCTCTTGCCGGAGCCATTGGGCCCCAGGAGGGCCACCCACTCCCCCGGGCGCACGAGGAGGTCCACCCCCCTTAGGGCAAAGGGCCCCACGATGCCCCTGGCTTCAAGCCCGGCCACGGCGCCTCCAAAGGAGGTAGAGGAAAAAAGGCCCCCCCAGAAGGGTGGTCACCACGCCCACAGGAAGCTCGGCGGGCCGCGTGAGGGTGCGGGCCAGGAGGTCGGCCAGCGCCAAAAGGGCGGCCCCGCCCAGGGCGCTGGCCGGGAGAAGCACCCGGTAGTCCTCCCCCAGAAGGCGCCGCAAGGCATGGGGGGTGACAAGGCCCACGAAGCCGATGATCCCCGCTTGGGCCACGCTGGCTGCGGTGAGGAGGCTGGCCGCGGCGAGGAGGAGGAGTTTCAGGGCGCTTAGGGGAAGCCCCAAGCTCTGCGCCACCTCCTCCCCGAGTTGCAGGGCGTTCAGCACCCGGCCCAGGAGGAGAAGGGGCGGCAGGGCGAGGAGAAGGAAGAGGGTTAGCGCCTTCACCGAGGGCCACCCCAAAAAGGCCAGGTTCCCCAGGGTATAGGCGAAGACCGCCCGCACCCGGTCGGCGTCCTGGAGCATGAGGTAGGTGGTGAGCCCCGTGAGGACGCTCCCCACCACCACCCCCGCCAAGACCAGCTCCCCGGTCCGCGCCACCCCGCCGGCCAGGACCAGGGTGAGGAGGGTGGCGAAGACGGCCCCCAGGAAGCCGAAAAGGGTAGCGGAGAGGGGAAGGCCCTGGAAGACGGCGTGCTGGGCGAAGGCGGGGGAAAGCCCCCCAAGGAGGACGGCCAAGAGGGTCACGCCAAAGGCCGCTCCCGAGGCCGCCCCCATCAGGTAAGGGTCGGCCAAGGGGTTGCGGAATAGCCCCTGGAAGGCGGCCCCCGCCACCCCCAAGGCCGCCCCCACCAGCATCCCCCCGAGGACCCGGGGGAGGCGGAGCTCGGTGACGATGGGGTTAGCCTCGAGGCCCAAAAGGGCGCGCACCACCTCCCCTGGGGGCACCACCACCGCCCCCAGGGCGAGCCCTAGCACCAAGGCCAAGGCCAAGAGGCCGAGGAGCCAGGCGAAGACCAGGCTCCGCCGGAGGGCCAGGGGCAGGGAAAGGGTCATGGCCTAACGCCCGTGGAAGCAGTCCACGAGGAGCCGCAGGCCCTGGGCCACGCGGGGGCCGGGGCGGGAAAGGAGGTTATCCTCGCCGCCGGTAAAGACGCAAATCCTTCCCGCCTGCACCGCCCTCACCCGGCTCCAGCCGGGCCGGCTTTGGATAGTTTCTCGGGCACCCGGGTAGGTGGCCACGATGACCTCGGGGTTTTTCTCCACCACGAACTCGGGAGCGATCTTGGGGAAAAGCCCGAGCTCCTTGGGGACGATGTTCACCCCCCGGGCCTTCTGGATGAGGACCCCGATGAAGCTTTCCGGGCCCACGGTGTAGGGGGTAGGGTCAATCTCGTAATAGACCCGAGGCCGGGCCTTGGCCTTGGCCGCCCGGGCCTCCTCCCCGTAGACCTCCCGCTGGATCTGGGCCACCAACCTCTCCCCCTGGGCGGGAAGCCCTAGGAGCTGGGCCAGGGTGCGCACGGTCTTGAAGATGTCCTCGTAGGTTTCCGTGCGCACCACGAACACGGTAAGCCCCGCCCGTTCCAGGGTTTCGTAAAGCCTACCGTAGCGGGAAGCCAGGACCAGGTCCGGCTTCAGGGAGACGATGAGCTCGGGGTTCGGGTTGTAAAGCCCCCCCGCCTTGGGCAGCCGCTTCACGCCCTCCGGCCAGTCGGAGTAGTCGTCCGTGGCCACCAGGCGGTCGCAGGCCCCGAGGGCGCACACCGTCTCCGTCACCGAGGGCAGCATGGAAACGATGCGCTTGGGCGCGGCTTTGAGCGTGACCTGGCGCCCCAGGTCGTCCGTGAGGGTGAGGGGAAAGGCGAAGGCTAAGGCCAACAGAACCGACAAAAACGCCGCAAGCTTCTTCATGCCTACCTCCCTTAAGGCCGCTAGGGCCAGGGGCACCGGGCCCGGGGGAGGTAGGGCAACGCCCCTGCCTGAAGCGGCAGGGGCGGGAAAAGCCAAGCAAGCCCCCAACGCTCCCCCATCCGCGTGAGGTGCCCGCCTTGGGGCAAGGCGGGCGGCCCTGGCAGGTATTCGGGCTTCCGGCCTGCGAAGCGAACCGCGTAGCTTGGCCGGTTACCGTTGCGGGACAGCGCCGGACTTGCACCGGACTTCCCCACTTTAAGCCTGGACTACGCGCCCAGGCACCAGGGCAACGGACCTGGCTTTGAGGCCCTAGCGGGCCTTGCCCTTAGGCTAAGGCGCTTGGGCCGGATTGACAAGGGCTTGACAGAGGACGGGGAGGATGGTTTACTTAGTCCCGAGAACGAACTAAAGGAGGCAAGGGTGCGTAAGGGGGATGCGCAGGAAATCCGCAGGCTCAACCGCCGGGCCATCCTGGCCCACCTGAGGCGGGGCCCCCTTACCCGGGCTGACCTCTCCCGGCTCACGGGCCTGGCCAAAAGCGCCGTGAGCCGGCTTGTGGACGAACTCCTTAAGGAAGGGCTCTTGGAAGAGGGGACGCTCACCTCACCTCCCTTGGGCCGTCCGGGCACCCTCCTGCACCTCCGTCCAGGGGCCCGCTTCGCCCTAGGCGCCGAAATTGGGGTGGAGGGGACGGTACTCCTCGCCTTGGACTGGCGGGGAGAGGTCCTTTGGGCCAGGGAGTGGGCCCACCCCAAGGAGGCGGGGCCGGAAGAGCGCTTTGCCCGGCTCCTCCAGGAAGCCCTGCCCCAGGCCCATGGGGCCTTGGGCCTCGGCTTCACCCTGCCCGGGGTGGTGGTGGGGAACAAGCTCCTCTACGCCCCTAACCTGGGCTGGCGGGATCTGGACCTGAACCCCTACCTGGCCTCCTTCCCCCTACCCGCCCTGGCGGAGAACGACGCCAAAGCCTCGGCCCTCTCCGAGGTCTTCTTCCACGGGGAAGAGAACCTGGCCTACCTGGTGCTAAGCACCGGCCTCGGCGTGGGGGTGGTTTCGGAAGGCCGCCTCCTGAGGGGCACAAACGGGGCTGCGGGGGAGGTGGGCCACTGGCTCGGCCCCGAGGAACGCCCTTGCGCCTGCGGGCGCAAGGGGTGTTTGGAAACCGAGCTCGGCCTCGGAGCCCTCTTGCGCCACCACCGGGCCCTTGGGGGCGAGGCGGAGGGCCTCGAGGCCCTCTTGGCCAAGGCCCAAGCGGGAAACCCCTCGGCCCAAGCCGCCTTAGCCCACCTGGGCGAACACCTAGGGAAGTTCTTGGCCAACCTGGCCGTGGCCTACGACCCCGCTCGGGTGGTGGTGGGGGGGAAGGCGGCGGAGCTATTCCCTTTCCTGGAAGCCCCCTTGCGCCGCGCCCTGGCGGAGCACGCTTTTTTGGAAACCCACCGCGCCCTACCGGTCCAGCCCTCCTCCTACGGGCACCTGGCGGCGGCGGTGGGTGGGGCGAGCCTCTTCTTGGCGCGCTTCTTTGAGCTAGGCGGCCTGTGGGCGGAAAGCCCACGTCGCAATGGAGGTAGGTATGAGGAAGTGGCTTTGGGTACTCGGCATGGCCTTGGGGCTTAGCGCCCTGGCCCAGACGGGCAAGCTGGAGATCTTCTCCTGGTGGGCGGGGGACGAGGGGCCGGCCCTCGAGGCCCTCATCCGGCTCTACAAGCAGAAGTACCCGGGCGTGGAGGTCATCAACGCCACGGTCACCGGGGGGGCCGGGGTCAACGCCAAAGCGGTCCTGAAGACCCGGATGCTTGGGGGCGACCCCCCGGACACCTTCCAGGTCCACGCCGGCATGGAGCTCATCGGCACCTGGGTGGTGGCCAACCGCATGGAAGACCTGACCTCCCTCTTCCGCCAGGAGGGCTGGCTCCAGGCTTTCCCCAAGGGCCTCATTGACCTCATCTCCTACAAGGGGGGCATCTGGAGCGTGCCGGTGAACATCCACCGCTCCAACGTCATGTGGTACATCCCGGCGAAGCTCAGGGAGTGGGGGGTGAACCCGCCTAGGACCTGGGCCGAGTTCCTCGCCACCTGCGAAACCCTTAAGCGCAAAGGCCTCCAGGCCCCCTTGGCCCTGGGCGAGAACTGGACGCAGCAGCACCTGTGGGAGAGCGTGGCCCTGGCCATGCTGGGGGCGGAGGGCTGGAACAACCTCTGGAACGGCAAGCTGAAGTTCACAGACCCCAAGGCGGTGGCGGTCTGGGAAACCTTCGGCAAGGTGCTGGACTGCGCCAACAGGGACGCTGCCGGGCTTTCCTGGCAGCAGGCGGTGGACCGGGTGGTCCAGGGCCAGGCCGCCTTCAACATCATGGGCGACTGGGCCGCGGGCTACATGGCCACTACCCTGAAGCTTCGCCCCGGCACGGACTTCGCCTGGGCACCCTCCCCGGGCACCCAAGGGATCTTCATGATGCTTTCCGACTCCTTCGGCCTGCCCAAGGGGGCCAAGAACCGCCAAAACGCCCTCAACTGGCTTAGGCTGGTGGGCTCCAAGGAGGGGCAGGACACCTTCAACCCCCTCAAGGGCTCCATCGCCGCCCGCCTGGACTCCGACCCCGCCAAGTACAACGCCTACGGCCAGGCGGCCATGCGGGACTGGAAGTCCAACCGCATCGTGGGCTCCCTGGTCCACGGGGCCGTGGCGCCGGAGAGCTTCATGAGCCAGTTCGGCACGGTGATGGAGATCTTCCTCCAGACCAAGAGCCCGCAGGCAGCGGCCAACGCCGCCCAGGCCATCGCCGACCAGGTGGGCCTGGGCCGCTAAAGGCCCTTTCCCCCGTGGGGGTTTAAGCCCCCACGGGGTTTTCCCCGAGGAAACATGCGCGACCGCATCACAGCCTTCTTGGTCCTCCTCCCCTCCCTGGTGGCGGTGGGCATCTTCGTCTACGGCTTCATCGGGCAGAACCTTTACGTTTCCCTCACCGACTGGGGCAAGAACCCCGCCCAAGCCTTGGCCCAAAGGCCCGAGCTCCACTTTGTGGGCCTCGCCAACTACCGCGAGCTCTTCACGGGGTTCGTGGACGTGCGCTTCCGCCAAAGCGCGGTGAACCTGATCTTCTTCACCTTCTTCTTCATGGCGGGAAGCCTGGGCCTCGGCCTTCTCCTAGCGGTGGCTTTGGACCAAAGCCCCAAGGGGGAAGGCTTTTTCCGTACCGTCTTCCTCTTCCCCATGGCCCTCTCCTTCGTGGTCACGGGGACCATCTGGCGCTGGCTTCTCCAACCCCAAGGCGGGGTGAACGTCCTGCCCACCCTCTTTGGCCTACCCCCCTTGTCCTTTCCCTGGCTGACCACCCGGGAGCAGGTCCTGGTCTTTGACTGGAACCAGCTCCCCTTTTACACCGCCCTCGTGGTGGGGCTCGTCTTCCTTTACGTGGCCTACCGGGCCCACCGGGAAGGGGAAAGGAAGCGGCGCCTTTTTGCCCTCCTTTCGGGCGGGGTGCTCCTCCTTTGGGCCTTCGCCTTTGGACCAAGGGTGCACCTCCTCCCCTACCCCGAGCCCCACGGCTTCAGCCTGGCCCTGGTGGGGGTGATCCTGGCGGCGGTGTGGCAGATGTCGGGGTACACCATGGCCCTTTACCTGGCAGGGCTTCGGGGCATCCCCGTGGAGGTCCTGGAAGCCGCCAAGGTGGACGGGGCTAGCCCCTGGCAGACCTACCGGTACGTCATCCTCCCCCTCCTCGCTCCCATCACCCTTTCGGCCATGATCGTCCTGGGCCACATCGCCCTGAAGATCTTTGACCTCATCTTCGCCATGGCCGGCCTGGACTACGCGCCCACGGACGTGCCCGCCATTTACATGTACCTTTTGGCCTTCCGGGGCAACCAGTTCGCCAAAGGGGCGGCCATCGGCATCCTGCTCCTCCTCCTCGTGGCCCTCGTGGTCATCCCTTACCTGGCGAGCCAGCTTAGGAAGGAGGTGCGGCGCTGATGGGCCGGGCCCTCCTCTACGCCTTCCTCCTCCTCATGACGGCGTTTTTCCTCCTGCCCGTCTACCTGGTGATCCTCACGGCGCTCAAGGAACCCGCCAAGATCACCCTGGACACCGTCTGGTACTGGCCTGACCCCATTTACTGGGAAAGCTTCCGGATCGCTTGGGAGGCCTTCCGGCCCAAGTTCCAAAACTCCCTGGTCCTGGCCATCTCCGCCACCCTGCTTTCCGCCATGGTGGGGGCCTTAAACGGCTACGTCCTGGCCAAGTGGCCCTTCCCCGGCGCCAACCTCCTCTTCGCCCTCATGCTTTTCGGCATGTTCATCCCCTACCAGAGCGTCCTCATCCCCCTTTTCCAGTTCGTGAAGGCCATCGGGCTCTACGGCACCCTTCTCGGCCTCATCCTGGTGCACGTGGTCTACGGCATCCCCATCGTTACCCTGATCTTCAAGAACTACTACAGCGAAATCCCCGACGAGCTGGTGGAGGCCGCCCGCATTGACGGGGCGGGCTTCTTCGGCGTGTTCCGCCACGTGATCCTGCCCCTATCCGCCCCCGCGTTCGTGGTGGTGGCCATCTGGCAGTTTACTCAGATCTGGAACGAGTTCCTTTTCGCCGTGACCTTGACCCGGCCCGAAAGCCAGCCCATCACCGTGGCCCTGGCCCAGCTCGCCGGAGGCGAGGCGGTGAAGTGGAACCTGCCCATGGCCGGCGCTATCCTGGCCGCCCTGCCCACCCTTTTGGTCTACATCTTCCTGGGCCGCTACTTCCTGCGGGGGCTCCTGGCCGGGTCGGTAAAGGGCTAGGCGGGCTTGAGCTTTTCCAAGAGCCTGGCGGCAGCCTCCTGGGCTTCCTCGAGGAAGGCCCGGGGGTCTTCGCCTTTGGCAAGGGCCAGGGCCTCCAAGTAAGCCTCCAGGTACTCCTCGGCGATGAGGGCCATGACGGTGAAGGCCAGGCGCCGCCAGGCGTCCTCCAGCGCCCTCGCCTCCTCCGGGGGAAGGGCCGCCCGGGCCCTTCGGGCCACCTCCTCGGTGAGCCAGTTCCACATGGCGGCCATCATGGCATTGGTCACCCCCCGGCGCACGTGGACAAGGCCCACCAAGGCCTGCCAGGCGAAGTACTGGCCATTAAAGGGACCCCTTAGGGTGCGCAGGTACCAGTCCCTTAGGGTCTTCTCCCGGGCGGGCCTCTCCCCTTCGCGGAAGATCCTCCGGGTGGCGGAATGGCCAAAAAGCGTATCGTAAAACCCCTGAACCACCTCCTCGGTAAAGCCCTCCATCAAAGGGGCATACCGGGAGAGGACCTTTCCGTCCTCCAAGGGGCGGAAACGGGCTTGGGAAGGGAGCTGGCTCCAGATCTCCTGGGCGATTTGGTAGAAGCGGGCGAGGTTCTTCTCCGTCACGAACCCCAAACTACCAAAATGGGCTAAACTTCGTCCATGCAAGCCTGGGTACAAGAGAAGCTAGGGGCCCCTTTGGTCCTCAAGGAGGTGGAAGAACCCAAGCCCGGGCCCGGGGAAGTCCTCCTCGAGGTGGAGGCGGTGGGCCTGAACTTCGCCGACCACCTCTTGCGGCTTGGGGCCTACCTCACCCGGCTCCACCCGCCCTTCATCCCGGGGATGGAGGTGGTGGGGCGGGCGGGGAATGGGCGCTACGCTGCCTTGGTGGGCCAGGGCGGCCTGGCGGAGCGGGTGGCGGTGCCGGAAGCGGCCCTCTTGCCCGTGCCCGAGGGGCTTTCCCCGGAAGAGGCGGCGGCCTACCCCGTTTCCTTCCTCACCGCCTACCTGGCCCTAAGGCGGGCGGGGGCGAAGCCCGGGGAAAGGGTGCTGGTGCAGGCGGCAGCGGGGGCCTTGGGCACGGCGGCGGTGCAGGTGGCGAGGGCCTTAGGCCTAAGGGTGGTGGCGGCGGCCTCGAGGCGGGAAAAGCTCGCCCTACCCCTTTCCTTGGGGGCGGAGGTGGCGGCCACCTACGAGGAACTGCCGGAAAGGGTGAGGGCCTTGGGCGGGGTGGACCTGGTCTTGGAGGTGCGGGGCAAGGCCATAGAGGAAAGCCTCGCCCTCCTCAAGCCCCAAGGCCGCCTCGTCTACATCGGGGCGGCGGAGGGGGAGGTGGCGCCCATCCCCCCCTTGCGGCTCATGCGCAGAAACCTCACCGTTCTAGGCTTTTGGCTTGCGCCCCTCCTCGGGGAAAGGCCCCTCGTGGAGGAGGCCTTGGGCTTCCTCCTCCCCCGGCTTGGGAAGGAGCTCAAGCCCATGGTGGGCCAGGTCTTCCCCTTTGCGGAAGCGGAGGCCGCCTTCCGGGCCCTCCTGGACCGCAGCCACACGGGAAAGGTGGTGGTCCGGCTATAGGCCCAAGTAGGCCCGCACCGCCGCCAGGTCAAAGAGGGCGTGGCCCACGCTCTTGAAGAGGACAAAGCGCCCTTCCGCGCGCCTGCCCCGAAGGGCCTCCCGCAAGGGGATTACGGGGCGGTCTAGCCCCTGAAGCTCCCCGGCCTCCACGAGGGCGTCCTCCGTGTCGCAGTAGAGGGCTGCCTGGGCCACCAGGGCCTCTGGCACCTCCCGCATCCCCGGGCGGAAACTCCCCACCGCCGCCAGGAAGACCCCCTCGGGCACCTGGGAGGGCAGGACAGGGGTGGGGCTTGGGGTGGCGGTGACGATAAAGGCCACGTCCTCGGGAACCTCCTCCTCCCGCCACTCGGAGGCCTCTAGCCCAAGGGCCCTCGCCCGCTCCAAGAAGGCTAAGACCCTTTCCCGGCCCCTCCCCCGCACCAGGACCCGGGTCAGGGGAAAGCCCTCGGCGAAGGCCTCGAGGTGGGCCTCCCCTTGGGCCCCCGGCCCCACCACCAGGAGGGCCCCCTCCCGCCTAGGGGCAAGGAGGGTAGCAGCCAGGAGGGAAAGGGCGGCGGTGCGCCTCTTGGTGAGCTCCTCCCCCGGCAGGTGGAAGACCTCCCCCGTGCCCAGGCGCTTGGCCCACACCTCCGCCTGGACCATGGGGGTCTTCCCCGGCGCCACGGTCACCAGCTTGCACACCGCCACCTCTTCGTCCGCAGCCGGCATGGCCAGAAACTGCCCCCAGGGGAGGGACAACACCTGCCGCCTAGGGGCCACGGCCCCATCCAGCAGGACCTTGCGGATGGCCTCCGCCAGTTCCCTATAGCTCGGCATACCCCTAGAATGCCCCACATGCAGGCCCTCCTCAACACCGTGGTCCCCGTGGCCCTGGTGGTCCTTTCCGGCTACCTTCTAGGCCGACGCGTGCCCATGGACCTCACCACCCTAAGCCGCCTCACCCTCTACCTTCTGGTGCCCGCCCTCATCTTTGACGCCATGTACCGGGCCGAGTACACCCGGGAAGGGCTTTGGGGGCTCCTCTTGGGGTTTACCCTCACCTATGCCCTCCTCTTCCTCCTCATCCAAGGAGCGGGAAGGCTTCTTGGGCTCTCTCCGGAAGGGCTTAAGGGCCTCGTGGTCTGTAGCCTTTTCCCCAACTCCGGCAACATGGGCCTTTCCCTCACCTACTTCGCCCTGGGGGAGGAGGGCCTCCGGCGGGCCGTGGTCTACTTCATCCTCTCCAGCGTGGTCATGTTCGGCCTGGGACCGGCCTTTATCCGGGGCGGAGGGCTTCGGGAGGGGCTCCTTTTCACCCTAAGGCTTCCCCTCTTCTACGCCCTTCTCCTTGGCCTATTCCTCAAGGCCTTAGGGATCTCCCTCCCCTTCCGCCTGGACGAAGGGGTGCGGCTCATGGGCCAGGCGGCCATCCCCGTCCTCCTCCTCACCCTGGGGATGCAGATGGGCCAGACCCGTTTCCAGGTGGGCCCCTTTGAGGCCACGGCCAGCGCCCTCCGCCTCCTCCTCGCCCCCCTCCTCGCCTACGGGGTGGGGCTTGCCTTGGGGCTTCCCCGACTGGAACACCAGGTCCTCGTCCTCCAGTCCGCCACCCCTGTGGCGGTGAACGCCTTCCTCATGACGCGGGAGTTTGGCGGGGACGCCATAAGGGTGGCGCGGAGCGTGGTGGTTTCCACCTTTTTGGCCTTCCTCACCATCCCCATGGTCCTATGGTTCATCGGGGTCCGGTAGGCCCGGCGTACCTAGGTCCAGCTGGAATATGGCCTCCCCTTCCAAAAGCCCCACCAGGCGGTGGTACCCCTCTCCCAAGGGGAAGAGGGCCTGGTATTCCCCAGGTCCTTCCAGGAAAAGCGCCTTCTCCAGGAGAAGGGTTTCTTCCCGGTACCAACGGAGGTGAAGGTAGCCGGGACGGGGTAGCCTTTCTACCCTCAGGGCAAGCCTCGCCTCCCTTTCCACCGGGACCAGCCGCGCCACCACGAAGGGCCTTTCGGGAGGGAGGGGCTTTCCGGGGTCCAGGGGCAAAAAGGTATAGCGGCAAGCGGAAAGGAGAAGGAGGAAAAGGAAAAAGGCCCTCACCTTCCCTCCCCGCTGGTGCAGAGGGCCAGGAGGGCGAGGGCGGCGGTCTCCGCCCGAAGGATCCTCCGCCCCAAGGTGACGGGGATAAAGCCCTTATCCTCCAAAAGCGCCACCTCCTCCTCGGCGAAACCCCCTTCGGGCCCCACGGCGAGGGCCAGGGGTTTTTCGGGGTCCAAAACCTCCCGCACCCGGCGGCTTGCCCCCACGTGGGCCACGAGGCCTTGGGGCACCTCAGGCACCGCCTTTAGGGGGATGGGGGGAAGGACCTCGGGAACCCTTAGCCTCCCCGACTGCTTCGCCGCCTCCACGGCAATGGTCTGGAGGCGCTTAAGCTTCCCCTCCCCCATCTCCTTGGGGACGCTGTGCCGGGTGATAAGGGGCTGGATGCGGGTAGCCCCGAGCTCCGTGGCCCCCCGCACCACCTCGCCCAGCTTGTCCCCTTTGAGGAGGGCCACGTAGAGGACCACCTCCACCCCCACCTCCCGCTCGGGGCGGCGCTCCTCCAGGATGCGGTAGCGCACCGGGGGGCCCAGGTCCACCACCTCCGCCAGGGCCTCCCGCTCGGCGTCAAAGACGGTGAACCGGTCCCCCACCCGAACCCTAAGCACCTCCAGGAGGTGGTGGCTTTCCCGATGGGAGAGCACCCCGGTAAGGCCTGGGCTATAGGCGCGGTGGGGGCGCATGGATTACCTCCGGTAGGCGAGGAGGACCCACTCCCCCTCCCCCGCCTCCTCCAAGGGGGTAAAGCCCGCGCCCCAAAGGGCCTCCCGGACCATGGGGGCCTTCTCCTGGAGGATGCCGGTGGCAAGAAGCCTCCCCCCAGGGGCCAGGGCCTCCCGGTAGCGGGGGGCGAAGGCCTGGTGGAGCTCGGCAAAGAGGTTGGCCACCACGAGGTCAAAGGGGCCATAGGGAAGGGCGTCCGTGAGGCTTCCCTCTAGGAAGCGCACCGCCACCCCGTTCTGCCGGGCGTTGGCCTCCGCTTGGGGGAGGACGGAAGGGTCTATGTCCACCCCCAGGGCCTCTCCCCCCAGCTTGGCGGCGGCGATGGCCAGGATGCCGCTTCCCGTACCCAGGTCCAGCACCTTCTCCCCGGGGCGGAGGTGGCGGGCCAGGGCCATGAGGGCCAGGCGGGTGGTCTCGTGGTGCCCGGTGCCGAAGGCCATGCCGGGCTCAATGACCAAGGGAATTTCCGGCCCCTCCCAAAGGTGCCAAGGGGCCAGGACCACGAAGGGTGGGGCCAAGGCGGGCTTGAGGTCGCGCCGCCAAGCGGAAAGCCAGTCCTCGTCGGGCACCTCCTCCCAGACCCCCCCGTAGGGCAGGTCCAGGGGGGCGGGGAAGTAGGCGAGGACCTCCCCTTCCCGTTCCTCCAGGCCCCTCGCCCCCCGGTCAAAGAGTTCGGGGAGGATGGGATCCAGCTCCCAGGCCGTGCCCTTTAGCCGGTAGATCCACACGCCGCTATTCTACGCGGTAGCGGCAGCAGCTTCCCCCCTCGGCCAGGCGCTCCTCCCGATGGAGGGGCAGGCCCAAAAGCTCCTGGTAAGCGAGAAGCTCGCTTTGGCAAAGGGCCTCGTGCTCGCGGGAGAGGGCGAGCTTGGGACATCGGTGCTGGCAGAGGTAGAGCCTTCCCCCCTCCTCCACCACCTCCGCCTCGTAGCCCTGGGTCCGGAGGAAGGCGGCGAGGCGCTCCAGCTTTTCCTTGAGGGGAAGCCCCTGGAGGTTGAGGGGTGCCAAGAGCTTCCGGTTCCTTTCCAAAAGGAGCCGCACCACCCCCTCCTTCCCCAAAGCCCCCTCGAGGCCCCTGAGCACATCCCCGCACAGGGCGGCGTAGGGCGCCCCCACGTCCTGGGCCTGGTAAAGCCGGTAGGGACGGCCCCGGCCAGGACAGCGGCGCACCTCCGAGCGCACCAGACCCCGGGCCTCCAGGTCTTCCAGGTGCTTCTGGGCCGCCACCCGGCTGATGCCTAGGGCTTCCGCCACCTCCTTGGCGGTGCGGGGCTTGACCCTTAAGAGGTCCAAAACCCGCTCCTTGGTGCCTTCCAGGAGAAGGGCCATGTCAGGCCATGGGCAAAGCGATGAAGGTCTGGACGCTCAAGGCGGCGGCGAGCTCCTGGGCCGCCTTGCGGAAGGCCTGGGCCTCGAGGCCCTCCGGGTCCTTGACCACCACGGGCATCCCCTGGTCCCCGCTTTCCCGCAAGGAAAGGGTGAGGGGGATCTCCCCCAGGAAGCGGGCCTTGAGCTTCTCGGCAAGCCGCCTGCCGCCCCCCTCCCCGAAGATGGGGGTGGGCTTGCCGCAGTGGGGGCAGAGGAAGGCGCTCATGTTCTCCACCACGCCCAGGATGGGCACCTGCACCTTTTTAAACATGTCCGCCGCCCGCTCGGCGTCAATGAGGGCCACCTCCTGGGGGGTGGTGACGATCACCCCCCCCGAAACCTTGGTGAGCTGGGCCAGGCTTAGCTGCACGTCCCCGGTGCCCGGGGGCAGGTCCACCACCAGGTAGTCCAGCTCCCCCCAGTTCACCTCCTCCAAAAACTGCTTCAGGGTACCGTGGAGGATGGGCCCGCGCCAAACCATGGCCTGGCCCGGGGGGACGAGGTTGGCCATGGAGAGGACCCTGATGCCATAGGCCTCCAAGGGGAGGATTTTCCGGTTTTGGTCCACTTTGAGCCTCTGCCCCTCCAGGCCGAACATCTTGGCCTGGCTTGGCCCGTAGAGGTCGGCGTCCAAAAGCCCCACCTTGGCCCCCTCCCGGCTCAGGGCCAGGGCCAGGTTGGCAGCCACGGTGCTCTTCCCCACCCCGCCCTTGCCCGAGGCCACCGCCACCACGTGCTTCACCCCGGGGATGGGGTACTGCTCCGGGGCCTTCACCCCGCCGCCGAACCGGACCCGCACCTCCTCCAGGCCCAAAGGGGCCAGGGCCTTGCGGATGTCCGCCTCAATCTGCCCCTTCAGGGGGCAGGCGGGGGTGGTGAGGTGGATAAGGAGGTCCACCCGAGTCCCCTCCAGCCGCACCTCCCCCACCATGCCCAAGGACACCAGGTCCTTCCCGAGCTCGGGGTCCATCACCGTGCGCAGGGCCTCGAGGACCCGCTCTTCCGATAGCGCCATACCGGGCCTAGAGTATACCCGGCGATAGCTTTGGGCAAGGGGTGAAGGCACAATGAGAGCGTATACTCCTCCCTATGTACCCCGCCTGGCAGAAGCGCCGCTTCTATGAGCTCCACCTGGCCTGGCTCATCCAAGGGCCCAAGGGCTACGAGCTTCTCTTCAAGGTAAACCCCTACAGCCTCTACCCCACGCGGGAAGAGGCCCTGGAAGCGGCCAAGGAACTCCTCAAGGGGCGCCTGGACCAGGACCCGAAAGTGGGCCCCCACAAGGCCCCCATCCTCCTCTCGGAGGAGGACCGCGCCCGGTTCCACCTCCTTCTGGAAAGCGGCAAGGCCCTTTTGCCCCTGGACCGCTACGCCCTCTTGGGCGAGGTGGCGGAGGTGGAGGAACGCCTCCTCCACCGGGCCCCCTTCCGCGACCCGAGCAACGTGCTCTTTAGCCTCGAGGGGCTTCCCGTGCGCCTCCTCCACACCCCCCTAAACGACCCGGAGGCGGAAAGCCAGGAACTCGCCACGGGGACCCTGGAACTCCTCCCCGGGGGGATCCGGGTGGGGGCGTTCGCCCTTGCCATCCCCGAGGAAACCCTCGTGGAAGGCCTCGCCTTTGAGGAGGCTTTTTTCCACCTGGAAAACGGTCGCTACTACCTTTACGCCCTCCCCTAACCCCATCGGGTGGCCTGTTCCGAGCCCTCCCGGGTAAAGTGATGGGTAGCATGGACCTACCCAAGGCCTACGATCCCAAAGCGGTGGAACCCAAGTGGGCGGAGAAGTGGGCGAAGAACCCCTTCGTGGCCAACCCCAAAAGCGGCAAGCCCCCCTTCGTCATCTTCATGCCGCCCCCCAACGTCACGGGCTCCTTGCACATGGGCCACGCCCTGGACAACTCCCTCCAGGACGCCCTCATCCGCTACAAGCGCATGCGGGGCTACGAGGCGGTCTGGCTCCCCGGCACCGACCACGCCGGCATCGCCACCCAGGTGGTGGTGGAGCGCCTCCTCCTCAAGGAGGGCAAGACCCGGCACGACCTGGGGCGGGAAGCCTTCCTGGCCCGGGTCTGGCAGTGGAAGGAGGAATCGGGGGGGACCATCCTGCGCCAGCTCAAGCGCCTCGGGGCCAGCGCCGACTGGAGCCGGGAAGCCTTCACCATGGACGAAAAGCGCTCCAAGGCGGTGCGCTACGCCTTCTCCCGCTACTACCACGAGGGCCTGGCCTACCGCGCCCCCAGGCTCGTGAACTGGTGCCCCCGGTGCGAAACCACCCTTTCGGACCTGGAGGTGGAAACCGAACCCACCCCGGGCAAGCTCTACACCCTGCGCTATGAGGTGGAGGGGGGTGGCTTTATAGAAATCGCCACGGTGCGCCCGGAAACGGTTTTCGCCGACCAGGCCATCGCCGTCCACCCCGAGGACGAGCGCTACCAAGGCCTGATTGGCCGGAAAGCCCGCATCCCCCTCACGGACCTCTGGATCCCCATCGTGGCCGACAGCGCCGTGGAGAGGGAGTTCGGTACCGGGGCCCTCAAGGTGACCCCCGCCCACGACCCCCTGGACTACGAGATCGGCGAGCGCCACGGCCTGGAGGCGGTGTCCGTCATCAACCTGGAGGGGAGGATGGAGGGGGAAAGGGTGCCCCCACCCCTAAGGGGCCTAGACCGCTTTGAGGCCCGCAAGAAGGCGGTGGAGCTCTTCCGGGAAGCGGGGCACCTGGTCAAGGAGGAGGACTACAGCATAAGCCTCGCCACCTGCTCCCGCTGCGGCACCCCCATTGAGTACGCCATCTTCCCCCAGTGGTGGCTTTCCATGAAGCCCCTGGCGGAAAAGGTCATCCAGGGCCTGGAGCGGGGGGATATCGCCTTCGTGCCCGAGCGCTGGAAAAAGGTGAACCTGGACTGGCTTCGGAACGTAAGGGACTGGAACATCTCCCGCCAGCTTTGGTGGGGGCACCAGATCCCTGCCTGGTACTGCGAGGACTGCGGGGCCATCCACGTCCCCCGCCCCGAGCGCTACCTGGAAGACCCCAGGACGTGCGAGGCCTGCGGGAGCCCCAAGCTGAAGCGGGACGAGGACGTGTTTGATACCTGGTTCTCCTCCGCCCTTTGGCCTCTTTCCACCCTGGGCTGGCCCGAGGAGACGGAGGACCTCAAGGCCTTCTATCCCGGGGACGTCCTGGTCACGGGGTACGATATCCTCTTCCTCTGGGTTTCCCGCATGGAGGTTTCCGGCTACCACTTCATGGGGGAAAGGCCCTTTAAGACGGTCCTCCTCCACGGCCTGGTCCTGGACGAGAAGGGGCAGAAGATGTCCAAGTCCAAGGGGAACGTGATTGACCCCTTGGAGATGGTGGAGCGCTACGGGGCAGATGCCCTGCGCTTCGCCCTCACCTACCTGGCCACAGGGGGGCAGGACATCCGCCTGGACCTCCGCTGGCTGGAGATGGCCCGCAACTTCGCCAACAAGCTCTACAATGCCGCCCGCTTCGTCCTCCTCTCCCGGGAAGGCTTCGCGCCTCAGGAGGACACCCCCACCCTGGCGGACCGCTGGATGCGAAGCCGCCTGGACCGGGGTGTGCGGGAAATCACCGCCCTCTACGAGGCCCTGGACCTGGCCCAGGCGGCGCGGGAAATCTACGAGCTCGTCTGGAGCGAGTTCTGCGACTGGTACCTGGAGGCCAGCAAACCCGCCCTCAAGCGGGGGAACACCCACACCCTAAGGACCCTGGAAGAGGCCCTCGCCACCCTCCTCAAGCTTCTCCACCCCATGATGCCCTTCCTGACCAGCGAGCTCTACCTGGCCCTCACGGGCCAAGAGGAGCTCGCCCTCGAGGCCTGGCCCGAGGCCAAAGGGGAGGAAGACCCGGAGGCCGAGGCCGCCTTTGACGCCCTAAGGCAGGCGGTGACGGCGGTGCGGGCCCTGAGGGCCGAGGCGGGGCTTTCCCTGGGGCAGGAGGTGGGGGTCTACCTGGAAGGGGAAACGGCCCCCGTGCGGGAGAACCTGGAGGTCTTCCGTTTCCTGGCCCGGGCGGAACTCCTAGAGGCCAAGCCGGAACGGGCCTTGGTCAAGGCCCTGCCCAAGGTCACGGTCCGGATGCCCCTCGAGGGCCTTCTGGACGTGGAGGAGTGGAAGCGCCGGCAGGAAAAGCGGCTTAAGGAACTGCTGGAGCTCGCCGAGAAGAGCCAACGGAAGCTTTCCGCCCCCGGGTTCCGGGAAAAGGCCCCCAAGGAGGTGGTGGCGGCGGAGGAGGCGAGGCTTCGGGAAAACCTGGAGCAGGCGGAGAGGATCCGGGAAGCCCTCAGCCAAATAGGGTAAGGCGGGGGTCATGGGCCTCCCCGGGGGCCTCGGCCACCGCCTCGGCCAGGCGCAGGTTTAGCGTTACGAAGGGGAAGCGCTCCACCGGTTCCAGGTCCACGATGGGGCGGTCAGGGCGGAGGAGGTAGAGGCGGGCCTCGAGGAGGGTCTGAAAGGCTTTGGCCTGGGACAGGTGGTCGGAAAGCCTCACCCCCCGGGGCACAAGAAGCTCCCCCGCCAAGAGGTAGTCCCCGAAAAGGAAGGCCAACGGGCGCCTCTCCAAAAGGGCGGGGCTCGTGCGGGGCTCTGCGGGCTTACCCCCCACGATCCACTGGATGCGCTCCTTTCTCAGGGCCAAAAACCCCGTGCTGGCCTTCAGGTCCTTGGCCTCGGGTGGGTGGACGTAGCCTGGGGTATAGATGAGGGCTCCCGTCACCGGCAGGTAGACCTTTTCCTGGTTCAATAGGTCTGCGGTGCCCGAGCCCGGTACCAGGTAGATCATCCCATAGACCCGGTAGGCCTGGGTATAGATCCTGGCCTCATGGGCTTCCCGCGGTTGCTTGTACACGGTTCACCTCCCAGTACGCCACCAGCGCCTCGCTGAAAAGGCCCGGGTGCCGCTTCTCGTAGGCGAAAAGGAGCCTCTTGGCCACGTGCGCCCGGAGGGCCTCCTTCGGGGTTTCCAAGACCGGGGGCCTTTCCAACCGCCTTCGGGTCTCGCTTCCCAAGGCCACCTCCACCCGCCCCTGGGCCACGGGGTAAGGGGGGAGGCCGAGCCAAAGGGAGGCCTCCTCCGGGGGGAGGAGGCGGAAGCCCTGCCGCCTGGCGTAGGCCAGGCCCTCCCGGTTCTCCTCGGGGACGTACACGCCCTCCCCCATCCGGGCCCGGGCCAGGGCCTCCTCCAGGGAAAGGGGAAAGGCGAAGGGCTCGGTTTCGCAAAGAAGCTCCCCCGGCGCCCGGAAGTCCAGGGCCTGGGCCTCGTAGCTCAGGGTACCGTTAAAGCGGTTTTCCGTAAGGAGGACCGCCGCCTCCAAGGGGCTCGGCACCCCCTTCTCCCCCATGCGCCAGGCCACCACCCGCACCCCCTGGAGGCGGAAGGAAAGGTGCTTGCCCTCTCCCATGGTCCTAACCTCCCCGGGACTTCCCGCAAGCAGAAAAAGGGGCTCGGGGTTTCCAGCCCCGAAGGGCTCCAGGGCCGAAAGGGCCTGGTAAAGCTCGGGCAACCGGGAAAGGGGGGCAAGGGGCCGAGCAGGGGCACCTCCTGCACGGGGTCGGGGAAACGGGCGGCGTAGGCCTCTATCCGCCGTTGGAACTCGGGGAAGCGGGCTTCGTCCAGGGCAAAGCCCGCCGCCTCCTTATGGCCGCCAAAGCGCAAGAGGAGGTCTTCCGCCTCCTTAAGCGCCCCCACGGCGCTGATGGGCGGAAGGCTCCGCACCGTGCCCTTGCCCTTGGCCACGATGAATACGGGGCGCAAGGTGGCCTCCAGGATGCGGCTCGCCACGATGCCCATCACCCCGGGGTGGCCCTCCGGGTCCTCCAGGACGATGGCCTTGGCCTCGAGGTCGGCCTTGGGGAGAAGCCTCCTTAGCATCTCCTCCTCTATGGCCTGACGGCGGGCGTTTAGGCGGTTGAGCTCCTCCACCAGGGCCTGGGCCTCCGCCTCGCTATCCGTAAGGAGGAGGTTAAGCGCCTTCTCCGCCTCCCCTAGGCGGCTTGCGGCGTTGATGCGGGGGCCGATGCGGAAGGCCACCTCCACCGCCTTCCCCGTGTAGCCCACCGCCTGGGCCAGCAGGCGTAAGCCCACCCACCTCGAGGTGGCCAACCTTGCCAGGCCCTCCCGCACCAGGGCCCGGTTCCACCCCCAAAGGGGCGCCACGTCGGCGATGGTGCCCACCGCTGCCAAATCGGCGTAGGCCAAAGGGGGCGGGAACCCCAGGCGCTCGTGCAAAGCCCAAAGGAGGGAAAAGGCCACCCCCGCCCCCGTGGGGTGCTCCCCTAGCCCCGGGGTGTAGGCGGGGTGGACCACCAGGCCCGGGGGCGGGGTTTCCTTGGGCATGTGGTGGTCGGTGACCAAAACCTCCACCCCGTTTTCCACGAGCTCCCGAAGCTCGGCGTGGTTGGTGATGCCGCAGTCCACGGTGACGAAGACGTCCGCCGCCTCCAGGTGCTCGGGGACGCGGTCCATGAGGACGCCGTACCCCTCCTCCAGGCGGTGGGGGATAAAGGGGTGGACCTTGGCCCCAAGCGCCCGAAGCCCCCGCACCAGGATGGCCGTGCCCGTGAGGCCGTCGGCGTCGTAGTCCCCGTGGATGCGGATGCGCTTGCCTTCCTTTAGCGCCTGCGCCAAAAGCCCGGCCGCCTCCTCCAAGCCCTTTAGGGGAAGCCGGGTGAGGGGGGGGGCGAGGTCCTCCCGCCGCCTCACCCCCCGGTGCCAGTAGGCCAAGGCGGCCTCGGGCCCCACCCCGAAGGCCTCCATGAGGCCAAGCCACTCGGGAACAGGGGGCAAGGGAAGGAGGCGCCAGCGGACCCTATCCCTCATAGGTCTTCCCGGTCGGGGATGCGGGGAATCTCCTCAATCCGCTCCCGCTTTAGGGCGTTCACCTCCCCCTGAAGCCGCCGCACCTCCCGGAGAAGAACCCGCCGGGCCCCCAGGCCGGAAAGCCAAAGGGCCAGGGCGTAAAGCCCCCCCACCAGGAAGCCCAGGGCGTAGGCGGCGGGGAGGACGAGGTAAAAGGGCCACGGCCCCCAGGGCGTGGGGACCACCAGAAAGGGGTAGGTGAGGTAAAGGTAAAGCCCCGCCCCCACCACCCCGAGGCTTACCAGAAGAAAGGTCCAGTGGACGAGCTTCATAGCCCCCTCAGGATACGGCGAAGTCCCTAAGCCGGACCCTCCCCTCGTAAAGCGCCTTCCCCACCAACGCCCCTTCTACCCCTAGGCGCTTCAGGCCCCAAAGGTCCTCGGGCCCCGCAATCCCGCCCCCGGCGATGAGGACGTGGGGCCAGGCCTCCCGCACCCGGGCCACCGCTTCCAGGTCCAGGCCCCTTAGGGTCCCATCCCGCCGCACGTCCGTGTAGATGACGGTCCGCACCCCCATGGCCGCCCAGTCCCTAAGGAGGTCCAGGGCGGAGAGGAAGGTGGCCTCCTGCCAGCCCGAAACCACCACGTCAAGCCCCCGGGCATCCAGGGCCACGGCCAGCCGCTCCGGTCCCGCCAGGGAAAGCATCCTTTCCAAAAGGGCGGGGTCCTTCACCGCCACCGTGCCCACCACCGCCCGGCTCGCCCCTAGGGCCAGCACCTCCTCCAAGGCCTCCAAGGAGCGGATGCCCCCGCCCACCTGGAAGGGCACGGAAAGGGCTTTGGCGATTTGGGAAAGGGCCTCGCGGTTATCCCCGGTGCCCAGGGCCCGGTCCAGGTCCACGAGGTGCAAAAACCTCGCCCCCTCCGCCTGCCAGCGAAGCGCCGCCGCCACCGGGTCGCCGTAGGCGGTTTCCGCCTCGGGGCGGCCCTCGTAGAGCCGCACTGCCCGGCCCCCCTTTAGGTCCACCGCAGGGATGACCAGCATGGGGCTATCCTACAAGCTCCCGCACCGCCCCCTCCAGGTCGGGCTTGCGCATGAGGTTAGTACCGATAAGCACGGCATCAAAAAGCCCTTCCAGGGCCCTAAGCTCCTCCCGCCGGCCATAGCCCGACTCCGCCACCAACACGCCGGCAAAGCCCCGCTCCCGGGCCAGGCGGCCCAGGCGGGGGGCGGTGGCCAGGTCTAGGCGCAGGGTGGCGAGGTCCCGGTTGTTGATGCCGAGGATTTCCGCCCCGGCCTCGAGGGCCACCTCCAGCTCCCTTTCCGCATGCACCTCCACCAGGGCATCTAACCCCAAGGCCCTCGCCCTTTCCAGATAGGCCCCCGTGAGCTCCCCAAGCACCGCCACGATGAGGAGGACGGCGCTTGCCCCAAAGGCCCGGGCCTCCTCCAGCATGAAGGGGTCCACCACGAAGTCCTTGCGCAGGAGGGGAAGGGCCACCCCCTGGCGCACCCGCTCCAGGTCCAAAAGGCTTCCCCCAAAATGGTGGGGCTCGGTGAGGACGCTGATGGCCCGGGCACCCCCTCGGGCGTAGGCCCTGGCCGCCTCCACGGGGTCCACCTGCCGGATGGCCCCTTCGGAAGGGCTTTGCTTCTTCACCTCGGCGATGAGGGAAAGGCCCGGAAGGAGAAGGGCTTCCCTAAAGGAGGGCACGGCCGGGGGCGCAGGGAGGGGGTAGGGGACCACCTCCTGGACCCTCCGCCGGACGATTTCCCCGAGAACTCCCGGCACCCGGGAAAGGTCGGGCCGCATGGGAATAGTGTACCCCAGCTTTAGAATTGGGCCATGCTACCCCGCATCCTGTTCCTAGACGCTTGCGTCCTATACCCCACCCAAACGCGGGACCTCTTCATGAGGTTAGCCCTAGAAGGCCTAGTGCGGCTCAAGTGGAGCCAACGGGTACAGGAGGAGTGGATCCGAAATTTCCTACAGAAGCGGCCCGACCTAGGACCCGAACAGGTGGAGCGGATTAGGGCTATGCCGGCCAAAATGGAGGCGGCGTTGAAACCGCATGAACCCCTGGTGGAAGGCTATGAACACCTGGTGGCCAAGGTCCACCTTCCCGACGAGGACGACCGCCACGTGGTGGCCGCCGCCCATTGGGGAGGGGCAGAGGCCATCCTCACCTTTAATCTCCATGACTTTCCAGAAGAACCCCCTTTTCGGATATTCACCTGCGTACTCACCTCACGCCACCGCCCGCAACACCCGGGTGATGGGCAGACCCGCCTGCCCAAGAAGCTGGGCCACCACGCTCCAGGCCATCACCCAAGCTTCCACTTGCAGGGCCACCGCCTTCAGCCCCCGTACCCTCCCCACCGCCCCCACCAGCCCCATCGGCCCCTTCAGCAGACCAAAGACCGTCTCCAGCTCCCACCGCCGCCCCAAAAGCCTCCGGTACGCACCTCTCCCCCGCCGCCGCAGGTTCAAAAGCCGCCCCCTCCCCTTTGGCCTTCCCCGTCTCCGGTTATGCCCCGTCACCAGAAGCATCCCTCGCCTCCTCGTCAACCGAAAGTTGGCTTCCCCCTCGTAGGCCGCGTCCGCCACCACCACGGGGGGCTTCTCCCCAGGAAACCTCTCCACCCCCCAGAGCATCCCCCGCCCCACCGGGGAGTCGTGCCATGAGGCCGGGGTCACCCGTAGGGCCAGCACCTCCCCCGTGTCCAGGTCCACGAGGAGGTGGAGCTTGTACCCATAAACCCAGCCCCCATCCGAGCCCACGCCCCAAGCCGCCTCCCCATCCGACCTCTGGGCGGGGAGAAGGGTGGCGTCCATGGCCAGCACCCGCCTCCCCCGGCCCACCCGCTTCCCTCCCCGCAGGAGGGGCCAGGGTAGCTTCCGGCTCCGCTCGCTGAGGGTGGCAGAGGAGGGAACGCGCTCTAGACCGAGGCGCTTGCGGAGCCTAGGGTTGCGGGCCAGTTCCCGGCGCATGCGTTCGCTGGAGAAGCCCAGGAGGGCGCGGACCAGGTGGAAGAGAAAGAGGCTGAGGTCGGAGAAGGTCCTGGGCCTGCCGGGTTTTCTCTCCCCTTCTGGCAAGCGGGCTTGGAGCCATGCCTGGAGCAGGGGGACCAGTTCCTCCAGGGGCAGGGGTAGGATGGAAGGGGGCGTCTGGTGTTCTTCCACAGCTCACCAAGCGCCCCCTTTTCCTTTGGCTTGTCAAGGGGGTATGCATTGAATATCCGAAAGGGGGGTTTCCAGAAGAAGATTTGGCCCGTTTTGACCTCGTAGCCCTACACCCTGACGCATTCTTGATGGAACTAGCCGATGCTTTAATTCGGGAAAACGCCGTACCGGGGACCATCCTCAAGATCCTACGCAACCAGAGAGGTCAACTGCGGAACCCTCCATTAGAAGTGCCTGCGTTCCTGGAAAGCCTAAGAAAGGCGGGATTGACGGCGTTCGCTAGGCTCCTGCATGCGTTTGCTTCCGAGCTCTAGGGCTATTGCGTTTATTTCGTTTATGTGGTACGCTGTGAACACCATGAGCGGTGTGCTCTTTGCAACCCGAACTGCCCACGAAGAACTTCGCCGGTTCCGGGAGCGGTTAACCCCCGGAAAGGTCTTGCACCTGGAAGAGGTTTCCCTGGTCCTTACCCCCGAGCTCGCCCAGCTCCTGCAAGACCTCCTGGGGGCCCTCCTCAGAAATGAACCCGTGCGGGTTGTCCCCTTGGAGGCCGAGCTTACCACCAGCCAGGCGGCGGAACTCCTCGGGGTTTCCCGGCCCTATCTCGTTCGCCTTCTGGAAGAAGGGGAAATCCCCTACCGCAAGGTGGGGACCCATCGGCGGGTCCTGGCCAAGGACCTCCTGGCCTACCTAGAGGCGTCCAAGAAGAAAGGCCAAGACCTGCTCAACGAGCTCACCCGCGAGGGGCAGGAACTGGGGCTAGGCTATACGGAATGAGGGGCGTGGCCCTGGCCTTGGGCGGCGGGGGCGTACGGGGGTACGCCCACCTGGGGGTGCTGAGGGTTTTAGAGGAGGCCGGCATCCCCATCCGGGGCCTGGCGGGAAGCTCCGCCGGCGCCTTGGCCGCCTGCGCCTGGGCCTTCGGCCACCGGGACCCTTGGAAGGTGCACCAGGCGGTCTTTGACGAGGCCATAGCGGATCTACGGCGTGCGGGAAACCTCCGCCTCCTGGCCCGGCTCTTCTCCGCCCTCAGGCGGCAAGCGCTCGCGGATACCGCCCGGGTGGCGGAAGGCCTAAAGCGCCTCTTCGGGGACGCCCGCCTCGAGGAGAGCCCCATCCCCCTCGCCATCCAGGCGGCGGATCTCCTCACGGGGGAGGCGGTGGTCCTGCGGGAGGGCCCGGTGTGGCAAGCGGTCTTGGCCAGCGCCGCCATCCCCGGGCTCTTTCCCCCCGTGGAGTGGCAGGGGAGGCTCCTCGTGGACGGGGACGTGGCGGAAAAGGTCCCGGTGCGGGCGGCCAAGGCCCTCTTCCCCAAGGTGGTGGCGGTGGACGTGTCCAACCCGCCGCCCCAAGCGCCCCCAAAAACGGCCCTCGAGGCCGCCCTCCTGGCCGGGGAAGCGAGCCGCAGGCGGCTGAAGGCGCTGGCCCTCCAGGAAGCGGACCTCGTCCTCTCCCTGGACCCCCCCTTCCCCATAGACACCTTTGACCACGAGAGGCTTCCCCTGGTCTACGCGCTCGGGCAGCAGCGGGCCCAGGAAAGGCTTCGGGAGATCCAAGCCCTGGCCCGCCTCCGCCTCAAGGACCTCCCCCACCTCCTCCCCCTAAGGCCGCCTCGGCCCGCCTGAGGAGGAGGTAAAAGCCCATCCCTCCCAGGAGCCAAAGCCCTAGCCCCCAGGGCCTTAGGAGGAGCCCCATCACCCCCAGGAAGAAGGCCAAGGAGGCCCCAAACCCCGCCGCCACCAGGGGGGAAAGGGGGGTCTTTTCCCTTCGCGTCCTCTCCCCAAGCCAAAAGAACCACCCGCCCCCCACAAGGGCCAGGCCAAAGAGGAGGGGATGGTCCGCCCGGGGCAGAAAAGGGGAAAGAAGGAGGAGGGAAATGCCCTGCACACCCAAAAGGGAAAGGGCGTAGAGCCAAAGCCCCTTCCGCCGCTCGGGCCAAGGGGCCCGGGGGTCGGCCAAAGCCTTAAGGGCCCGAAACCACGTCTCCACGGGCTAGTGGTGCAGAACCCTTTCCAAGAAGGCCCGGGTCCTCTCCTCCTTGGGCCTTGTGAAGATCTCCTCCGGCCTCCCCTCCTCCACCACCTGCCCCCGGTCCATGAAGACCACCCGGTCCGCCACCTCCCGGGCAAACCCCATCTCGTGCGTCACCACCAACATGGTCATCCCACCCCGCGCCAGGTCCCGCATCACGTCCAACACCTCCCCCACCATCTCCGGGTCCAGGGCGCTCGTGGGCTCGTCAAAGAGCATCACCTTGGGCTCCATGGCCAAGGCCCGCGCGATGGCCACCCGTTGCTGCTGGCCCCCGGAAAGCTCCGCCGGGTACTTGCGCGCCTGGTCCAGGATCCCTACCCTTTCCAGAAGCTCCAGGGCCTTCTTTTCCGCCTTCTCCCTGGACCAGCCCCGCACCCGCATGGGCGCCAGGGTGATGTTCTCCAAGACCGTCATGTGGGGGAAGAGGTTGAACTGCTGGAAGACCATCCCCACCTCCCGCCGCACCTCCCTTAAGGCGCGCTCGTCCTTCACATTAAGCCCGTCCACCACCACCTCCCCCTCTTGGAAGTCCTCCAGGCGGTTGATGCAGCGGATCAGGGTGCTCTTCCCCGAGCCCGAGGGGCCGATGATGACGAGCTTCTCCCCCGGGGCCACCTCCAGGTCAATCCCCTTGAGCACGTGCAGGGAACCGAACCACTTCTGCAGGTTGCGGATGCGGATGATGGGTTCCACCGCCCTCATTTTCGCACCCGCTGGAGGAGATAGGTAAAGGCGAGAAGGCCAAGGCCCGCTAGGTCCGTCGGGAGGCCCGGCACCACCAGGGTCAAGGCAGCCCCCATAAGCAAGGCCCTCTCCAGGAGGTTGGTCCGCTTGTGCAGGAAGCCCACGAGGCTTGCGCTAAAGGCGGTCATGCCCAGGAGGGCGGTGAGGACGATCCAGACCCCCTCCAGGGGGCTTTCCACCCCGAGGAGGAGGAGCTTGGGGTTGAAGAAGAACATGTAGGCGAGAAGGGCGGTGCGAAGCTCATACACGAAGCCCTGGACCGCCGTTTTCCAGAAGTCGCTCTTGGCGATGGCGCTCGCCGCGTAGGCGGCCAGGGCCACGGGGGGCGTGGAGTCGGCCATGATGCCGAAGTAGAAGACGAACATGTGGGCGGCCACGGGGGGCACAGGGTAGCCCGCCTTTTCCGCCAGGGTGAGGACCACGGGCACCACCAAGGAGGCCATGACGATGTAGTTGGCCGTGGTGGGGAGGCCCATGCCCAAAAGGAGGCTTGTGAGCTGCGCCAGGATGAGGACCAGGACCAGGTTCCCCCCGGAAAGCCTCTCCACGATGTCCGTGAGGCCGAAGCCGATCCCGGTCATGGTGACGATGCCCACGATGACCCCGGCGCTGGCCGTGGCCAGGGCGATGCCCACCATGCCCCGAGCGCCCGCCTCGAGGCCCTCCACGAGCAGCCTCACCCCCCGCGCAAAGCCAAAGCCCAGGCCCGCCCCACCCCGCCAGGCCCGCCAAAGCTCCTGGAGGAGGATGAGGAGAACCATCAGGAAGAGGGTGTTCAAGGCCGCCCGCTCCGGGGTTAGCCGAAGCCCCACCAGGGCGTAGATGAGGTAGGCGAGGGGCAGGAGGTAGTGGGCCCCGGAGCGAAGGACGGGGGCCAGGGGCGGGAGCTCCGAGCGGGGCACCCCCTTTAGCCCCAGGCGCAGGGCCTCGATGTGGACGGTGATGAAAAGGGTGGCGTAGGCGAGCAGGGCGGGAACGAGGGCGATGAGGATGAGCTGGCTATAGGGGATACCCAAGAACTCCGCCATGATGAAGGCCGCCGCCCCCATGACGGGCGGCATGAGCTGGCCGTTGGAGGAGCTCGCCACCTCCACCGCCCCTGCCTTCTCCGGGGGGTAGCCCACCCGCTTCATCAGGGGAATGGTGAAGGTGCCGGTGGTGACCACGTTGGACACCGAGCTTCCCGAAACCACCCCCGTGAGGGCGCTCGCCACCACCGCCGCCTTGGCCGGCCCCCCGCGGAAATGGCCCAAGAGGCCATAGGCCACCTGGATGAAAAAGTGCCCCGCCCCCGCTTTCTCCAAAAGCGCCCCAAAAAGGACGAAGAGGAAGACGAAGGTGGCGGAAACCCCTAGGGGCACCCCCCAGATGCCCTCCGCCGTGGTGTAGAGCTGGCCCACCAGCTGCCCCCACTGGCTTCCCGCATGGAGCTGGAGCCAAGGGGGCAGGGTAAAGGGAAGGAGGCCCTTCGGCCCCGTGAGGGCGTAGAGGACGAAGGCCGAGGCGATGATGGGCAAGGCCGGCCCCACCACCCGCCAGGCGGCGAGGAAGAGCACCAAGAGGGTGAGGGTGCCAAAGGCCACGTCCCTTCCGCTCGGGATGCCACCCCGTAGCTGGGTGATGCCGTAGTAGTCCACCACCACGTAAAGGGCCCCCGCCACCCCCAAAAGGGCCAAGGCCCAGTCCAGAAGGGGAATGCGCTCCTTGGGCCCACGCCTTCCCGGGTAAGCCAAAAAGGCCAGGGCCAGGGCAAAGGCCAGGTGGACCGCCCGAAGGCGCATGGGGTCCAGGGTGCCCACCTCCGTGGCCCAAAGCTGGAAGAGGCTCCAGGCCACCCCTAGGCCCAAGAGGAGAAGGCGGCTTGCCCCTTTAGGGCGCCTTCCCCCTAGCTCGCTTTCCTCCACCAAAAGGTTGGCGTCCGTCATCCTCCCTCCTTTACCTCCTTCGCCACCAGGCAAAGGGGGCCCCAGGCGGGGCCCCCTGGGTGCGGCCCTCAGCCTACTTCAAGACGCCCACTTCCTTGTAAAAGCGCTCCGCCCCGGGGTGCAGGGGGATGGGCAGGCCCCTCACCGCCCTTTGCAGGCTAAAGAAGCGCTCCAGGTTGGGGTGGATCTTCTTGAAAGCCTCCTGGTTGCCGAAGACCGCCCTCATGAACCGGTACACGGTGTCGGCGGAGAGCTTCTCCGAGGCGATGAGCATGGCCTGGACCGCCACCGTGGGGGTGGTCACGTCCACACCCTTGTAGGTGCCGCCCGGGATGTTGAAGCCCACGTAGAAGGGGTACTGTTTGGCGATGGCCTGCACCTTGGCCAGGTCCACCGCCACCAGGGTGATGGGGGTGGTGAGGGCGAGCTGCTGGATGGCGCTTGCCCCCAAGCCCACCGTGTAGAAGAGGGCGTCCGCCCGCTTGTCCTGCATGAGCTGGATGCCCTGGGTGGCGCTCACCCGGATGGCCTGGCCCAGGTCCTCAAAGCGGAGGCCGTAGGCCTCGAGGACCTGCCGGGCGTTCTGCTCCGTGCCGGAGCCCACGTCCCCCACCACCACCCGCTTGCCCTTGAGGTCCGCCACCGTGCGGATGCCGGCATCGGCCCGGGCCACGATGTGGATCACCTCGGGGTAAAGGGCGGCCAGGGCCCGGATCCCCTTCACCGCCTTGCCCTCAAAGGCGGGGATGCAGCACCCCTGGTAGGCGTAGTAGGCGATGTCGTTTTGGGCCAAGGCCATCTCAAACTCCCCGGCGGCGATGGCGTTGATGTTGGCCACGCTGCCCCCGGTGGAGCGGGCGTTGGCCCTAATCCCCACGTTGGCGTCGTTTACCAGCTTGGCCATGCCGGTGGCCACGGGGAAGTAAACCCCGGTGGTGGAACCCGAGCCGATGGTGATAAACTCCTGGGCTAGACCCAGGCCCAGGAGGGCCATTCCCGCCAGCAACCAACGCGTTAAGCGCATATCCATGCACCTCCTTTAAGCCGAGGGCAGTATACCGGGGGTAGCTACCCCGCGGCAAGCCCTAGCGCGTGCGCACCCTTAGGCGCACCTCCAAACGGTTGGTAAAGGCGGTGAGCACCGTGGTGAGGAGGAGGTAGATGGCGGCCACCGCCAGGTAGACCTCCACCGGGCGAAAGGTGGCGGAGATGATCCTTTGCCCGGAAAGGGCCAGCTCGGTTAGCGCGATGGCGCTCGCCAAGGAGGAGTCCTTCAGGAGCGCCACCACGTTGTTCACCAAGGGGGGCACCACGATCCTTAAGGCCTGGGGCAGGACGACAAAGCGCATGGTGTCCGCCGGGGAAAGGCCCAAGGACCAGGCCGCCTCCCACTGCCCCTTGGGAATAGCCTGGATGCCCGCCCGCACCACCTCGGCGTTGTAGGCCCCCACGTTGAAGGAGAGGGCGATAAAGGCCGCCCAGTAAGGCGTGAGGGCCTGCTGCGCCCCAGGCCAAAGGGGCTGAAGCAAAAGGGGCAAGGCGTTGTAGGCGAAGAGGATCTGCACCAAGAGAGGGGTGCCCCGGGTGACCCAGATGTAAAAGGTGGCGGGAAGCCGCACCCAAGCCCGGGCGGAAAGCCGGAACATCCCAGCGAAGACGCCGATGACGAGGCCGGCCAGGCCCGAGATCAGGGTGAGCTTCAAGGTGATCTCCGCCCCCAAGGCCATGGCCTGGCTGGCGGAAGCCGCCCGCTCGGGACCAAAGCCCGTGAGGAGGAAGTACCGCTCTAGGGCATACCCTAAAAGGACGAAAAAGAGAACGTAGCCCCCAAGGAGGAGGGCCAGCACCAACGTGAGGCGAAGCCAAAGGGGCATAGGCAGAAGGAAAACCCAAGGGCGCTTGGCCCTTGGGTCACGTTCAGGCTACTTGCAGCGCACGTCCTCCCCAAACCACTTTTTGGAGATCTGGGCGTAGGTGCCGTCCTTCATCAGTTCGGCCAGGGCGTTGTTGAGGGCGTTCAAGACATTCCGGTTGCCCTTAGCCACCGCCATGGCCACCTTTTCCTGGAAGACCAGCTCACCCAGTTGCAGGGCGTTCTCCAGCTTCCTTTCCCTGATGGCCTCCTTGGCCACGAAGCGGTCGGTAATCCAGGCATCCAAGCGGCCCGCCAAGAGGTCCTGGAGCGCATCCGGGTCCTTCTGGTAGGTGCGCACCTGCTTGACCCCGGGGATCTTCTGCGCCGCCTCCATGTAGGTGGTGCCGATCTGCACCCCCACCACCTTGCCCTGGAGGTCCTTGGCCGTCTTAGGGCCTCCCTTCCGGCTCACGATGACCCCGCCCGTGCAGTAGTGGGGGTTGGTGAAGTCCACCGCCTTGGCCCTTTCCTCGGTGATGCCGTGGGAGGCGATGACAAAGTCAAAACGGCCCTGGTTGAGCTGGATGAGGAGGCTGTCAAAGGCCTGGGTGATCCAGACCGGCTTCAGCCCCAGCTTCTTGGCGATGGCGTTGCCCAGGTCAATCTCAAAACCGGTGAGCTGGTTTTTTTCGTCAAAGTAGTTGAACGGGGGGAAAGCCCCTTCCGTGCCGATGCGGATCTCCCCAGAGCGCCTAATCTGGTCCAGGCTCCGCACCTGGGCAAGCCCCAGGGAAAGCGCCAAAAGGCCCAAAAGCACAAGAAGTTTCTTCATCGCATACCTCCTTGCGTACACCGGAAGATTATAGCAAGCCTAGGCCCAGCGCACCCAACCCACCCGGCCGGTGATGGGGTGCTTTAGGGCGAGGCGTACCCCATAGGCGTAGCTGCCGGGGCGGGGCGGGCGGTAGGCCAAGCCGTAGCCCTCCCCCTCTGGCACCAAGGGCACCACCCAAAAGGCCCCATCCGCCCGGCGCACCACGAGCTCCACCCCCAAAAAGGGCCTCAAGGCCTCCGGCACCTCCCCCTCCACCCAGGCCCGCACCCGCATGGGGGTGCCGTTGAGGGTGAGGTCCCCCGGTACCTCCACCTTCAGCCCCAGGTTGAAGAAGCGGGGCAGGGCTTCGTGGAAGGCCTTAAGGGCTTCCGCCTCCAGGGCGGTACGCTCGGACCAGGCCTTCCCCGTTTGGTAAAGCGCCTTATACTCCGCCACCATGCGGGCGGCGCTGAACCGGGGCCCCACGGTACGGAGGCTCTCGTGGACCATGGAAAGCCAGCCGGAGGAGTACCCTTCGGACCCCACGGCGTAGAAGAGGGGAAGGACCTCGGACTCCAGGACGTCGTAAAGGGCCTGGGCGTCCGCCATGTCCTGGGCCTCCTCGCTCTCGTAGGTGCGCTCGTCCCCGATGGCGAAGCCGTTTTTGCCATTATAGGCCTCGGCCCACCAGCCGTCCAACACGCTCAGGTTGAGGGCCCCGTTCAGGGCGGCCTTCATGCCGCTCGTCCCCGAGGCCTCCAGGGGACGCCGGGGCGTGTTGAGCCAGACGTCCGAGCCGTGGACCAGGACGCGGGCGAGGTACATATCGTAGTCCTCCAGGACCACCATGCGGTCCTCGAGGCCCAGTTCCCGTATCCTCGCCACCAACTCCTGCAGGTACGCCTTTCCCGGCTCGTCCTTGGGGTGGGCCTTGCCGGCGAAGACGAACTGGACCGGATAGGGTCCCCGCACGATTTTGAGAAGCCTCTCGGGGTCCTTGAAGAGGAGGACGGCCCGCTTGTAGGTGGCGAACCGGCGGGCGAAGCCGATGGTGAGGGCCTCGGGGTCCAAGGCCCTCTCCGCCTCGCGCAGGCGGCTTGGGCTTTCCCCGTTGCGGCGACGTTGCTCGTAAAGCCTCCGCCGCACCTCCCGCACCAGGTCGCCCCGAAGCTCTTGGTGGATGCGCCAAAACGCCTCCCCTAGCCCCTCCACCTTCCAGGTGGCGGGGTCCTCCGGGCGCTTGAGCCATTCGGGGCCAAACACCTCGGCGTAATGGCGGCGGAGGCGGGGATGCAGGAAGGTCCAGGTGTGCACCCCGTTGGTCACGTGGCCGATGGGCACCTCCTCGGGTAGAAGTTCCGGCCACAGGTGGTGGAACATCCGGCGGGAAACCTCCCCGTGAAGGCGGGAGACCCCGTTGGCCTGGGCGCTGGTGGAAAGGGCCAGGTTGGACATGGAGAAAACCTTGCCCCAAGGCTTTTCCTCTAGGCCAAGGGCCAAAAGCGCCTCCCACCCCACCCCAAGCCCGTCAAAGAAGCCCCCCAGGTAACGCTCCACCAGGTCCAGGGGGAAGGCGTCGTGCCCGGCGGGCACGGGGGTATGGGTGGTGAAAAGCGCTCCAGCCCGGACCCTTTCCAAGGCCACAGGGAAAGGATGTCCCTCCAAAAAGTGTTCCCGAAGCCTTTCCAACCCCAGAAAAGCGGAGTGGCCCTCGTTCATGTGGAAGACCTGGGGCGAAAGGCCCAGGGCGCGCAGGAGCCTCACCCCCCCAATCCCCAGGACCATCTCCTGCAAAAGGCGCATCTCCAAACCCGGGGCGTAAAGCCTGGCGGTGATGGCCCGGTCCTCGGGGGCGTTTTCCGGCAGGTTGGCGGTAAGGAGGTAGACGGGCACCGCCCCCACCTGGACCCGGTAAGCCCCAAGGAGAAGGCTCCTTCCCGGCAGGTCCAGCCCCACCCTTAGGGGCCGCCCTTCGGGGTCTTGGACGGGAAGAAGCGGAAGCTCCTCGGGGTGCAAGGGCTCGTACACCTCCACCTGGGCCCCTTCGGGGGAAAGGCGCTGGTGGAAGTACCCCTCGTGGTAAAAGATCCCCACCCCCACCAGGTCCAGGCCCTGGTCGCTTGCCGCCTTGATGTGGTCCCCGGCCAAAACCCCAAGCCCCCCAGAGTAGATGGGCAGGGAGCTGTGGAAGCCGTACTCGGCGGAGAAGTAGGCCACGCTGGGGCCCTGCTTGGCCCGCCTCTCCTCCAGGTAGCGGCGCAGGGCGCCCACCACCGCCTCCACCCGGGCCGGGTAGCTGGTGCCGGAGAGGGCCTCGAGGCGGGCCGGGTCCACCTCCAAGAGGAGCTTCACGGGGTTGCCCCGGAAGCGCTTCCAGAGCAAAGGATCTATTTCTTGGAATAGCTCCGCCGCCTCCGGGTTCCAGCTCCACCAAAGGTTATACGCAAGCTCCCTCAAGCCCTGCAGGGGCCCCGGGAGCACGGGCATGGCGGTGATATGGCCTAGGGTCCTCACGGGGGGAGATTATACCCAAACTAGCGGAGCCTTTGCCAAAGTTCCGGGCTAAAGAGGAGGACCACGGGCAGAATCTCTATGCGTCCGGCCCACATCTGGAAGACCAGGACCAGTTTAGACAGCGGGGTAAGCTCCGCATACGAACCCATGGGCCCCACGGGACCAAGCCCTGGGCCGATGTTGCCGATGGCTTGGGCGCTGGCGGTGAAGGCCACCACGAAGTCGCCTTCCAAGAGGGCCAAGGCCAAGGCCCCCAGACCGAAAAGCACGGTGTAGAGGAAGACGAAAACGGAAACCTGCCGCAGGGCCTCCTCCGGCACCACCCGCACCCCCAAGCGCAAGGGCAGGACCGCTTGCGGGTGCAGGGTGCGGGTAACCTCCCGGCGCAACAGCCCAAACAGGAGAAGCCAGCGCACCACCTTGACGCCCCCCGCCCCCGAGCCGGCGCTTCCCCCGATGAACATCAAGAAGACCAGGAGGGCCTGGGCGGGAACCACCCACTGAGCGAAGTCCACGCTGGCGAAACCCGTGGTGGTGAGGATAGAAACCACCTGGAAAAAAGCGTGGCGGAGGCTCGCTTCCAGCCCATACAGGTGGTGGGTGTAGAGGTAAAGGGCGAGGAGGGCCCCGAAAAGGAAAACGATGCCCACATAGGCGCGGAACTCGGCGTCCCGAAGAAGGGGCTTCACCTCCCGGCCGAATAAAAGCCGGTACTGCAAGAGGAAGTTCACCCCCGCCAAAAACATGAAAAGGGTGCCCAGCCACTGAGCCAGGGGGGTATAGGCGGCAAAGCTTTGGGGGTTCGGGCTAAACCCCCCGGCGGGGATGGTGGTGAGGGCATTGGCCAAGGCCTCGTAAAGGGGTACACCCGCCCCCAGGTAGGCGAGGAAGGCAAGCCCCGTAAGGAGCAAGTACACCTTGAGCACCGCCATGGCCGTGTGCCGAAGCCTGGGGGTCAGGCGGTCCTTCTCTACCCCCGTGCTCTCAGCAAAGAAGGCCTGGCGCCCCGCCACCTGGAGCTGGGGAAAAATCACCAAGAAAAGCACCACGATGCCGATGCCCCCCATCCACTGGGTCAGGGCACGCCATAGGAAAAGGCTTTGCCCAAACTGGCCGAAATCGGCGAGGACCGTGGCCCCGGTGGTGGTGAAGCCGGAAACCGATTCAAAGAGGGCGTCCAGATAGCTAAGCCCCCCGGAAACCCAGTAGGGCACCGCCCCCAAGGCGGGCACCAGGATCCAAAGCAGGGCCACGCTGGCGAAGACCTCGGCCCTGCGGGGCTGGGCCTGGGGATGGCCCATGGCCTGAAAGGCTCTACCCAAAACAGCCCCCAGAAGCGCCCCCAGGGCGAAACCCCGGGCATCCTCCCCAAGGAGGAAGGCCAAGAGGGCGAAGAGGAAGAGGAGGCCCCCCATTCCCTGGTAGGTGAGCCCAAGGAGGTAAAGGCTAGAGCGGAAGCCCGACTTAGCGGGCGATGCGGGCCACGGCTTCATCCGCCACCTCCCGGGCCGCCACCAAGAAGAGCCGATCCCCAGGGAGGGCCGACAGGTCCTCCCGGTAAAGCATCACCCGGTGATCCCGTTCCAACGCCACGGGAACCACCTGGGGCTCGGCCAGGGCCTTAAGGGGTCTCGGGCGGAAGTCTCCAGGAAGCTCCACCTCCAGGAGCTCTATGTTCTCGTCCATGGTGGAAACATGCTCCACGTTCTCCGGTCCCAGGAAGTCCAACACCGCCCGCACCGCCGCCTGGCGGGGCGTGAGGGGGAGGTCAATCCCCACCTGTTCAAAGAGCCTGCGGGTTTCCGAACGGGAAACCCGGGTGATGACCTTGCCCACCCCAAGCTGCTTGGCAAGGAGGGAGGCGAGGAGGTTTTTCTCGTCGTTGTCCGTCACCGCCACCACCACGTCTGCCTCCTGCATCCCCTCCGCCTCTAAAAGCTCCAGGTCCGTGCCGTCCCCCTGGATCACCAACGCCCCGGGAAGCTCCTGGGAAAGCCACTCGCACCGCTCCCGGTTGGGTTCAATGATGACCACCTCCAGCCGCCTGCGCAAAAGCTCCTGGGCCACCATAAAGCCCACGTTCCCCCCGCCCAAGACCATGACCCGCCTCACCCCCCGACCCGTGGCGAAGCAGGCCTCCAGCTCGGGGAAGGCCCTCAAGGTGGTGACGAAGAGGAGTTTATCCCCAGGCTCCAGCACGAGCTCAGGGAAGTCCGGATGGGCGAAGCTGAGGAAAGCCCCATCCCGCACCACCCCTACCACCAAGACCCCTTCGGGCCAGGCTTCCTCCACCAGGAGGCGGTGGACGTAGGGCCCCCCTTCCTTCACCCGGTACTCCACAAAGCGAAGCCTTCCCCCGGCCAGGAATTCCGTGTCCACCGCCCCAGGGACCAGGATCACCTCCACGATCTCCCGGGCCATGGCCCTTTGCGGCCAGAGCACCTTGTCAATGCGGGTGCCGAGGATTTCCGCCGTGCGGGGATCGGCCAAAACCTCCACGTACCCCCCTTTGCCCACAAAGCAAAGGGTTTCCTTCGCCCCAAGGCCCTTGGCCAGGAGGGAGGCGAGGAGGTTCACCTCGTCGGAATCGGTGCTGGCGATGAAGAGGTCCGCCCGGTCCACGCCCGCTTCCCTTAGGGTGTCGGGGTCCGTGGCCCCACCCACCACCACCTTCACGTCCAGGTGAGCGAGGCGCTCCTTGGCCTGGGGGTTCCGGTCAATGACCACCACCTCGTGGGCCTTCTCCAGGGTACGGGCCAGCTCCCCGCCCACCTCCCCGCCCCCAGCGATGACGATGTACATACCGCCCCTATCCTAAACCTGGACGCCGTAGAGGTCGTAGGTGTCGGCCCGGGTCACCCTGGCCTGGATCCTCTCCCCCACCCGCACCGTACCGTCCGTTTCCACGTAGATCACCCCGTCAATGCCGGGGGAGTCGCGGTAGGTGCGGCCTATGGCGAGGCCCGGTTCGGGAAGCTCGTCCACCAGGACCTCTAGCGTCTTTCCCACAAGGCGCCGGTTCTTGCGCAGGCTCACCTTGGCCTGGAGCTCCATAAGCCTCGCCTTCCTCTCCTCCTTCACCTCCTCGGGCACGTGGCCGTCCAGGGCATTGGCCTCCGCCCCCTCCACCGGGGAGTAGGTGAAGACCCCCACGCGGTCCAGCTCCGCCTCCTCCAGGAAGTCCAGGAGGACCTGGAAGTCCTCCTCCGTTTCCCCGGGAAAGCCCACGATGAAGGTGGAGCGAAGGGCGAGTTCCGGCACCACCTCCCGCCAGGCCTTCAGGGTCTGGAGGTGGCTTTGGTACCCCCCTGGCCGGCGCATGCGCCGCAGGATGCGCTCGGAGGCGTGTTGCAAGGGAACGTCCAGGTAAGGGAGGACCTTTCCCTCGGCCATGAGGGGAAGGAGGTCCCGCACGTGGGGGTAAGGGTAGACGTAGTGGAGCCGGATCCAGGCGCCCAGCTCGGCCATGTGGGCGAGGAGGTCCTTAAGCTCCGCCCGCACCAGGCGGTCGCCCCAGAAGCTCGCCCGGTGGCCCAGATCCACCCCATAGGCGGAAAGGTCCTGGGCGATGAGGAGGAGCTCCTTGGTGCCCGTGGCCACAAGCCTCGCCGCCTCGGCCAGGACCTCGGCGGCGTCCCGGGAGCGAAGCCTTCCACGGAGCTTGGGGATGATGCAGAAGCTACACCGGTGGTCGCACCCTTCGGAAAGCTTGAGGTAGGCGTAGTGCTTGGGGGTAAGCTTCACCTGGGGCGGCACCAGGTCCAAGAAGGGGTCCCGGGGAGGGGGCAAGACCCTTTCCACCGCTTCCAAGACCTCCTCCACCTCCCCTGGCCCCGTGACCGCCAAGACCTCCGGGTGGCGCTCGCGGATCACCTCCGGCCGCGCCCCCAGGCACCCCGTCACGATGACCCGGCCGTTCTCCTTGAGCGCCTCCCCGATGGCCTCGAGGCTCTCCTCCACCGCGGGGGTGATGAAGCCGCAGGTGTTGACGATGACCACCTCGGCCTCCTCGTAGGTGGGGCTCGTCTCGTAGCCTAAAGCTTTGAGCCGGGAGAGGATCTGCTCGGAATCCACCAAAGCCTTGGGGCAACCCAGGCTCACGAAGCCAATCTTCGCCATAGCGCTCCTTGGGGCCTACCCCCAACAAGGTTGCAGTATAGCGAAAACCGGAAGGCCCCGCCTAGGGGAAACTCCGGGTAAGGGGCTTGCCCGGCTCCCCCATAAGCCCCAAATCCTTCCCGTCCAGGAGGACCCGCACCCCCCCGGGGTTCCCAGCCCGCACCTCCACGGGGAGGTCAAAGCTAAGCTCCGTGCCCACCTCGGGGATGCCTTCATAAAGCCGTTTTTCCCCTTGGGTCACCCGAAGCCAACTCCTACCCTCTAGCCGGAGCACGAGCTTTCCCGCCTGCGCCGAAGGAGCCGGGGCAGGGGAAGGCGCCTGGGGAAGGGGTGTAAGCCGCACGTTCAGGGAGAGGTGCCGGTCCAGGGCGATCTCCTCCTCCCACGGGGCGTAGCCGGGGAGCTCCACCCGCAAAACCCGCCTCCCCCCCTCCAAGGGCGGGGTCACCAAGGGGGTCTGGCCCAGGTAAAAGCCGTCCAGGTAAACCCGGGCCCCCGGGGGCTCGCTCCCCACCCGGAGGGTGTAGCGCAGGGGCTCAGGGGGCTTCGGGGGTTCCGGCACGGCCACCACCTGCGTGGGGGCGGGCCTCAGGAGGAGGTAAGCCCCATAGCCCAAAGCCCCAAGGCCCAAAAGGAGAAAGAGCCACAGGGCCCAAGGCCGCCCCCTGCGCTGGGGGGCGGGGGCGGCTCTAGGGTAGGGGCCTTGGGGTAAAGGGCGAGAAGGGGCTCGGGGTCCAGGCCCAAAAGCCGGGCATAGCGCCTTAGGTACCCGCGGGCCAGGGCCGGCTCGGGAAGCTCCGCAAAGCGGCAGGCCTCGAGGGCCTCCAAAACCCCCACCTTCAGGGAAAGCCGCTCCGCCGCCTCCTTGAGGCTTAGGCCCCTTTCCTCCCGCGCCCGCCTAAGCCTTTCCCCCAGCTCGCACACAGGCCTATTCTAGCTCGGCAAGGGCCCGGGCCACCTGGGCCGCCAGGCGGGCGTTTTCCAAGAGGAGGCGCCGGTTCACCCGGTCCGTTTCCCCCTGGGAAAGCTCGGAAAGCCGCCTTAAGAGGTAGGGGGTGAGGGCCTTGCCATAGACCCCTTCCCGGGCCGCTTGGTGGCTCGCCTCCTCCACCCACGCCGCCACCCGTTCATAGGGGATTCCCTCGGAAACGGGGTTTACCAACAAAACCGCCCCCAAGCCCAGCGCCTTGGCCTTCCGGTACACCTGGGCCGCCTCCAGGGGGCTTTCCACCCGGGCGGGCACCGGGTAGGGGGAAACGGGAGAGAAGAAGGCGGGTAGGCGGTCCGTGCGGTAGCCCACCACGCTCACCCCTAGGGTCTCCAGCCGCTCCAGGGTGGCCCTCAGGTCCAGGATGGCCTTGGGCCCGGAGGCCACCACCAGGATGGGGGTGCGGGCCAGGGCCACGAGGTCGGCGCTCTCGTCGTGGGGCTCGGGGTGCACCCCCCCGATACCCCCGTGGCGAAGACCTCTATCCCGTGGCGGTGGGCCAGGTGGACCGTGGCCGCCACCGTGGTGCCGGCGCTTTTCCCCTTAACGAGGAGGGCCGCCAGGTTCCAAAGGCTCGCCTTCTCCGCCCCGCCTTGGGCGAGGCGCTCCATCTCCTCCGGGCTAAGGCCCACCCGCACCTCCCCATCCAGCAAGGCGATGGTGCGCGGGTTTGCCCCCTCTTCCCGCACCGCCCCCTCCAAGGCCTGGGCCACCTCCAGGTTCAGGGGATAGGGCAGGCCGTGGGTGAGGAGGGCGGATTCCAAAGCCACCAAGGCTTCCCGCATGGGGCCACTATACCTCGGGCCAGACCAGGACCTCTTCCCCCACCTTGAGCCCGTGGAAGAGGAGGAGCTCGGGGGCAAGGCGCAGCTCCACCCCAAGCCCCTCCGCCCCTTCCACGGGCAAAACCGCTTCCTTTGCCCCCTTGACCCGCACGTGGGTAAAGGCGCCGTAGTGGGCCCGCCAGGCCTTTAGGAGGAGGGCTTCCACCTGGGCGCCCCGCTTCCCCAAGGTGACCTGAAGCCGGGCGGTGCGGGGTACCCGGGGCGAAACCTCCACCAGGCGGAGCCGGGCCAGGTGGCCGAAGCGCTTTAGCACCTCCTCCAGGGGCCTCGAGGGCCCCACCAGGTCCAAGGGGCTCTTGCCCTGGCCCAGGTCCTCCAGGAGGGCGAGCTCCACCGGGTCCAGGGTGGCCCCCACCGCCCCGAGCCGAGGGGAGGGGCGGACCAGGTCAAAGGGGCCCACCTCCACCCTCTCGTCCAGGGTGCGGATGGCCTCCAGGAGGTAGGCCTCCAAGGGGCCCGAAAGGGTGGTGAGGGGGGCCCTGCCCCCCAGGTGGAAGCGGAAACGCCCCTCCCTCAGGGCGAGCACCTCCAAAAGGGCCTCCCGGCCCACCCGGCCCAGGAAGGCGGCGTGCACGGGGCGGCCCCGCTCCAGGTAGACCTCCCCCACCCCACCCGGGGTTTCCACCTGGAAAAGCCCCGTCCTGCCCCCCTGGGCCAGGAGTTGCAGGAGGTCAATGGGGCCTAAGAGGCGGAAATCGCCTTCCATAGCGCCCCCAGGTAGCCTTGGCCAAAGAAGTGCACGTGGGCGAGCAGGTAGTACACCTGGTACCGGGGCAGGGCCCTTGCCACCGCCTCGGGCACCGGGTACAGGGCCTCGTAGGCCCGCCAGAAGGCGGGAGGGAAGCCCCCGAAAAGCCGCATCATGGCCAGGTCCACCCCCCTCTCCCCCACGAAGAAGGAGGGGTCCAGAAGGGCCGGCCCCCCTTGGGCGAAGTGGACGTTTCCGTGCCAAAGGTCCCCGTGGAGGGGAGCGGGGCCTTCCGTGGGGAGAGGGTCCTGGAAAAGGGCCTCCACCTGGGGCCCAAGCCCCTCGAGGCGCTCCCAGGTGGCCTTTAGGAAGGGTTCAATGCACCGCAGGAAGAAAAACTCCGTCCACTCCCCCCCTTGGCGCCCGGGAAGGGGAAAGGTGCCCAGGAAGCCAGGCTCGGCCCAATACGCCGCCTCCCTTTGCCGGTGCAGGTGGGCAAGCATGGCGGCAAGGCCCTCCCAGTCCTCCTTCCCCGGCGCCAGGTACGCCAGCACCAGCCCCTCCTCGGCCACGTGGAGCACCGGGGGCACCCGCACCCCCCTTTTCCCCAGCTCGGCAAGCCCCCGGGCCTCGGCGGCGAAAAGGCCCGGTGGGGGGTTTTCCGCCAGCTTCACCACATAAGGCCCCACCCGCCACACCCGGGCGATATCCCCCCCGTGGAGGGGGACGGGAAGGGCCTTTGCCTCAAGCCCCGCCCGCCGGAGAAGCGCCCTTGGGTCCATGGGCCTCCAGAAAGGCCTTGCAGGCCGCCTCCACCGTCCAGTAGGCCTCGAGGCAGTCCTGGTCGTCCCCGTAGTAGGGGTCCTTCACCTCGCCCCCGCCCAGGTAGTCCAAAAGGAGCCGCACCTTGCCCCGGGCCTCGGGGAAGCGCCTTAGGACCTCGGCCAGGTTCTCCCGGTCCATGACCAGGATGTGGTCGTAGTAGAGGGCGTCCTCCCGGGTCATGGCCCGGGCCACGTGGGGGAAGTAAGCCCCTTCCGCCTCCAGCACCCGCCTGGCCCTTGGGTCCATGGGTTCCCCGGCGTGCCAAGCCCCGGTGCCGGCGGAGTCCACCTCAAAGTGGGCCTCGAGGCCCCGCTCCCTCAACAGTTTGCGAAAAGCCCCTTCCGCCAAGGGGCTTCGGCAGATGTTGCCCAAGCAGACGAAGAGCACGCGCGTGGGCCGCTCCATACCCTCCATCATAGGGCCCCTAGTAGGGTACCTCCGCCCCCACCTCCGTGCCCTTCCCCGGGGCCGAGGCCACCCAGAACCGCCCCCCCCTGGCCTCCACCCGCTCCCGCATCTGGGTTAGGCCAAAACCCCCCAGGCCCTGGGCCTCAGGGCGTTGGAAGCCCTGGCCGTTGTCCCGCACGAGCAGCCTCGCCCCCCTTTCCCCCAAGGGCTCCAAAACCACCTCCACCCGGGTGGGCTTGGCGTGCTTGGCGGCGTTGGTGAGGGCCTCCTGCAGGACGCGGAAGAGGACGAGTTCGCTCGCCTGGGACAGGCCCACCCCATCGGGCAAGGAAAGGTGCACCCGGAACCCCGCCTGCTCGGCGAAGGCCAGGGCGTAGCGGCGCACGGACTCCAGGAAGCCGTAGCGCTCCAGGTCAATGGGCCTCAGGGCGAAGATGCTCCGGCGCACCTCGCGGATCTGGCTCCGCAAGGTATCCTTCACCTCGGCAAGGGCCTTTAGGGCGGCTTCCCGGTCTTTGTCCAAAAGCCTTTCCGCCAGGTCCAGCTTCAGGGCCATGAAGGCCAGGCTTTGCGCCAGGCCGTCGTGGATCTCCCGGGCAATCCGGGTGCGCTCCTCGTTGATGGCGAGCTCCTCCGCCCTCAGGTAAGCCTGGGCGTTCCGCACCGCCAGGGCCACCTGGGAGGCCAGAAAGGAGAGAAAGGGGATGCGCCGGGAAAGGCCCTTTCCCTTAAGCGCCAAGACCCCCACGGGCTCCCGGGCCTTCAGGGGAAGGGCCAGGGTCTCGGGGGCCACGAACACCGGGCCCTCCAAGGCCCCCTTCCAAGCCCCCTCGGGGAGGAAAGGATGGCTGGGAAGGGCCAGGTTCCGCACCACCCGGGGCACCAAGAACCCCTCCTCGTCCAGAAGGAGCACCCCGCCTCCCTCCGCCTCGGCCCAGTCCTGGATGCGCTCCAAGAGGTTCTCCAAAAGCCGGTCCAGGTTGGCCTCCGCCTTCAGGGCCTGGTCCACCTCAAAAAGGGTGAGGAGGTCGCGGCTTCGCGCCACCACGGCCTGCAAGGCCCCTCCCACCTCGTGGGCCAGCACCTCCAGGAAGGCCCGCTCCGGGGTAGGTGGGCAGGCTTCCAGGTATCCCCTGAGGCCGGGAAGCTCCACCCTTACCCCCCCGCACTCCTCCCCCGCCCGCACGCCCTCCACCTCCAGGGCCAGGGGGTAGCCCAAGGTTTCCTGGAGGGCCCGGGCCACGCGCTGGACGGCCTCCTCCAGGTTCTCGCTCTCCAGGGCCTCCCGGAAAACCCGCCCCGCCGCCAAAAGCCTGCGGTTCGCCTCCTCTAGCGCCCTTTCCGCCCGGAGCTTCTCCAGGACCTCCTGGGCGATCCACTCCAAGACGGCGTAGGTCACCAAAGGCCCCACCAGGCCGTAAAAGCCCAGGCGGAGCCAAAGGAGGGCATCCACGTGCCGGTAGGGAAGAAGGGCCACCTCAAAGGCCACCACCACCAAGGCGATGAGGGGCGGCAAGAGGCGTTGGGCTAAGCGGACGAGGCGGTAGAGGCTTTGGCTAGCCATCCTTCTTCCCCATGGCGTAACGGCTCTGGTGGAGAAGCCCCCTCAAAAGTTGCGCCTCCCCCGGGGAAAGCCGTGCCTTATGCAGGATGCGGCGCAGGCGGCGCATGGCGTAGGGGTGGCGGTGGGGGTCGGTGAAGCCGATCTCCAAGATGTACCTTCCGAGATCGGCGAAGAGGGCCTCCAGGGCCTCCGTGGAAGCGAGTTCTTCCCTTTCCCCCTCCCCGTTGGCCAAAGCCCCCTTGTACAGCTCGTAGGCGAAGACCACCACCGCCTGGGCCAGGTTCAAGGAGGGCTGCTCGGGGGCGGTGGGAATGGTGCCGATGAGGTGGGCCAGGTCCAGCTCTTCGTTGGTGAGGCCAAAGGTTTCCCGGCCAAAGACCAAGGCCACCTCCCCCTCCACGGAAAGGACGTGGCGGGGCACCTCCCAAGCAGGTACCACGGGGGCGGGGTAAAGCTCCCGGGGCCGGCCCGTGGTGGCCACCACGAACCGGGTGCCCTCGAGGGCCTGCAAAAGGCTTCCCGTCACCACGGCACCGTCCAGAATCCCCTCGGCGTGCACCGCCACCCAATAGGCCTCCCGGGCCCAGGGCGGGCCCACCCGGGGATGGGGGTTGACCACGTAAAGCCGGGAAAGGCCGAAGTTGCGCATGGCCCGGGCCACGGCCCCCACGTTCATGGGCTCCTGCGGCTCCACCAAGACGATGCGGATGTGGCTCAGGTCAGGGCGAGGTTCCATGGGGTTCCTCCAAGGGTGGGGTGGGCGGGGCCTCCGGGGCCGCTTGGGGTTGCGGCTCGGAAGGAGGGGGCGGGGTGGCCTCGGTAGGGGGTTCTACCGGAGGAAGGGGCACCCGGCCCTCAGGAAACCACATGGCCACGCCCTCCGGCGCGGGCTTGCCCGAAACCAGGTCCACCCGGGCCTGCACAAGCCCAGAAGGCGGGGGGATGTCCCCTCCCGGGCGGCCCCTTAAGGCCTCCGCCACGAAAGCCCGCCAGATGGGCGGGTTGACCACGGAGCTGGAGGGCTCCCGCCCCCCCATGCGCAAGGGCTTGTTGTCGTCCCGGCCCACCCAGACCACGGCGGAAAGCCCCCGGGTCACCCCGGCGAACCAGAGGTCCCGGGCCTCGTTGGTGGTGCCCGTCTTCCCCCCCACCACCCGGCCCGGGATGCGGGCCCCCTTGGCCAGGCCCCGCTCCCCCAGATCGTACACGTAGCCCTTCAGGAGGTCCCAGCCCTGGTAAGCGGCCTCGGGGCTAAAAAGCCGGCGCCGTTCGGGGCTCGCCTGGTAGAGAACCGTCCCCTTGGCGTCCTCCACCCTTAGGACGTAAAGGGGCGTGACCCGGTAGCCCCCGTTGGCAAAGGCGGCGTAGGCGGCAGCCAGGTCCACCGGGGTGATGGAGGCCCCGCCAATGGCGATGGCCAAGGTGGGGTAACGCACGGCAAACCCCGCCTCGGAAAGCTTCCTCGCCACCTTCTCCACCCCGATGGCGTTGGCGGTGTAGATGGCGGGAAGGTTCAAGGAGAGGTCCAAGGCGTAGCGCACGGTAATCTCCCGGTTGAGGAAGGTCCCCGAGAAGTTCTTGGGCCGCCACACCCCTTGGGGCTGGCTGGGGTCGGGAAACTCCAGGGGGCGGTCGGGCACCAAGGTGGCCTGGGTGAACCCCTCCTCAAAGGCGGTGGCGTAGACAAAGGGCTTGACCGCGCTTCCCGGGTTCCTTAGGGCCCGGGTGGCCCGGTTGTACTCGTCCTCTTCCCGCCTTATGCCCCCCACCATGGCCAAGACCTCCCCCGTTTCCGGGTCCAGGCCCACGATGGCCAGGTCCGCCCCCTCGGGCAGGCGGGCCTCCTCTGCCGCCCGTTCCGCCGCCCGTTGCATGGCGGGGTCCAGGGTGGTGTAGACCTTGAGCCCCCCTTCCCCATACACCTTTTCCCGGCCGAAGCGGGCCTCGAGGAAGCGCCGCACCTCCAAAACGAAGTAGGGGGCCATGCGGAAGTCCAGCTGGCGCACCAGCCGGGCCTCGGGGTCCACGAGTTTGGCCTCCAAGAGGTTTCCCTCGCCATCGTAGCGGGCCTGCCACCCCTTGGGCACCAAGGGTTCCCGCCAGCTGGCCTCGGCCACCTCAGGGCTCACCCACCCCTCGGCCACCATCTGGTCCAGGAGGAAGCGCATGCGCTGGCGCACCCCCGGAAGGTCGGCGTAGCGGGCGTTAGGGGCGGGGATGAGGGAGGCCAGGTAAAGCCCCTCCGCCAGCGTCAAGGCGGCGGGATCCTTGCCGAAGTAGGCCTCCGCCGCCCCTTTAATCCCCACGGCGTTCCCCCCCCAGGGGATGATGTTTAGATACATTTCCAATATCTCTTCCTTGGTGTAACGCCGCTCCAGCTCTAAGGCCAAGGCCCACTCCTTGAACTTGCGCTCCAGGGAACGGGCCTGGGCCAGCTCCTTAAGAAGGGTGTTCTTGATGACCTGGGTGGTGATGGTGCTCCCCCCCTGCAGGTCCCCCCGGGCGATGGCGTAAAGCGCCCCCAGAAGGCGCACGAAGTCCACCCCATAGTGCTGGAAAAACCGGCGGTCCTCGGAAAACACGATGGCCGCCACCGCCGCCGGCGATACCTCTTCTAGGCGGACCAGGCTCCGGTGGATGGCCCGCCCCTCCTCCACGCTGGCGATTTGGGCTATGGGCGCGCCATCCCGGGCATAGAGCACCGAGGTGGCGGTGAGGCGGAGCCGCTCAAACTGGGCAAGGTCCGGGAGCTGGCGGGTGTAGGCGTAGGCCAGGTAACCCAGGGCGAGGGACACCCCCACCAGGAGCCCTAGAAGCGTCAGGAAGAGCACGCGGAACACCCGCACGCCCACCAGTTTACCCAACCTCCCCCTGCTCAGGGGAAAGCCGGAGGAAGCGGAGGAGCTTCTCCCGGCTAAGGGGCTTTTCCAGGGGCACCACCCGAACCACCTCGGCCGTGGTCCTCTGTTTCTCCGAGGGGGAGATGAGAACGGCCACGGGCACCTCCTTGAGGCGTTTGACGTGGCGGATGCGGGCGGCCACGGCAAAGGCGTCCAGGTCCAGGTCCTCGTCCAGGAGGATAGCCCTCGGGGTGTGGTCCAGAAGCCAAAAGAGGCCTTCCCGGGCCAAGTCAAAGTAGCGCAGCGGGATATCCGTTCCCAAAAGGGCCATCTCCACGTAAGCCCGCAGGGCCTCGTTGCGGCTTAGTAGGAGCACACCCGGATAGTCCGCCGCCACGGGGCCAGTTTACTCAGGAGTTGCGAAAAACCTATGAAAAAAACTGGCTGGGGCGCGTGGACTCGAACCACGACCGGCGGATCCAAAGTCCGCTGTCCTGCCATTAGACGACGCCCCAGCGTCCAAGGGGGATTGTAGGGCAAAAGGGCGCCGGCGTCAAATCCTTAGACGCTGAAGAGGACGTAAATGACGTCCCCGTCTTGCACCTCGTAGTCTTTGCCCTCGAGGCGCACCCAGCCCCGCTCCTTGGCCTTCGCCCACCCCCGGCTTCCACCAGCCGGTCCCAGGGAATGACCTCGGCCCGGATGAAACCCCTTTCCATGTCCGAGTGGATCTCCCCCGCCGCCTGGGGGGCCTTGGTCCCCCGGCGCACCGTCCAGGCCCGCACCTCCTTCTCCCCGGCGGTGAAGAAGCTAAGGAGGCCCAAGGCCCGGTACCCCGCCTTGGCCAAGCGTTGCAGGCCGCTTTCCCCAAGGCCATAGGCGGCGAGGAGCTCCTTGGCCTCCTCTTCCGAAAGCTCGGAGAGCTCGGCCTCCAGCTTGGCGGAGACCACCACCACCTCCGCCCTTTCCGCCGCAGCCTTCTCCCGCACCGCCTGGACGTACGGGTTCCCCTCCCCATGGGGGAGGTCCTCCTCCGCCACGTTGGCCACGTAGATCACCGGCTTGGCGGTGAGGAGGGGGGTTTCCCTGAGGAAGCGGCCCACCTCCTCGGAAGGGGGGAAGGTGCGGGCAGGCTTCCCCTCTTGCAGGTGGGCGTAGAGGCTCTCAGCCGCCTCCAAGAGGGGAAGCTTCTCCCGGTCGGCGCGGGCCTCCTTGCGCAGGCGCTCAAGCCGCCTCTCCAAGGTGGCGAGGTCGGCGAGGAGAAGCTCGGTTTCCACCACCTCGGCGTCCTCCAAGGGGTCCACCCGGCCCATGACGTGCACCACCTCGGGGTCGGGGAAGCAACGGAGGACGTGGGCGATGGCCGCCACCTCGCGGATGTGGGCCAGGAACTGGTTGCCAAGCCCCTCCCCCTTGTGGGCCCCCTTCACGAGCCCGGCGATGTCCACGAACTCCACGTGGGTGGGCACGATGGGGGGCACCCTCTCCCCCTTGGCGAAGACCTTCTGCAGGGCGTAAAGCCTTGGGTCCTCTAGGGGCACCACCCCCACGTTCTTGTCAATGGTGGCGAAGGGGTAGTTGGCGGCGAGCGCCCCGGCTCGGGTCAGGGCGTTGAAGAGGGTGGACTTGCCCACGTTGGGTAGACCGACGATGCCGACTCCAAGCATGCTTACCTCAAAAAAAGCCCCACTTGGGGGCCTCTTTTCATCCTATCACGCCCCTTGCGTATGATGGCAGGGTATGGACCTGGCCGCCTACATTGACCACACCCTCCTAAAACCCACGGCTACCCCGGAAGAAATCCAAAAGGTGGCGGAAGAAGCCCTGGAGTACGGTTTCTATGGCCTCTGCATCCCCCCCTCCTACGTGGGCCTCGTGCGGGAGCGCTACCCCCATGCGCCCTTCCGCCTGGTGACCGTGGTGGGGTTCCCTTTGGGGTACCAGGAAAAGGAGGTGAAGGCCCTCGAGGCCAGCCTCGCCTACGCCCGGGGGGCGGATGAGATTGACATGGTCCTGCACTTGGGAAGGGCCCTCGCCGGCGACCTGGCCTACGTGGAAGAGGAGGTGCGCGCCGTGCGCCGGGCGGTACCCCGGGCGGTGCTCAAGGTGATCCTGGAAACGGGCCACTTCACCCCCGAGGCCCTGGAGGCCCTGGCCGAGGCCGCCATCCGGGGTGGGGCGGACTTCCTCAAAACCTCCACGGGCTTTGGCCCCCGGGGGGCAAGCCTTGCGGACGTGGAGCTTTTGGTGCGGGTCGCCAGGGGCCGGGCCCGGGTGAAGGCGGCGGGGGGCATCCGGGACCGGGAAACCGCCCTGCAACTCTTGGAAGCGGGGGCAAGCCGCCTCGGCACCTCCAGCGGTGTGGCCCTGGTACGGGGGGAAGCGGGCAGTGGGTACTAGGCGGCGCAGGCAAAAGGCTTTGGCGGGGCTTCCCGGCTACCTGGTCCTCCTCGTCCTTTTCCTCCTTTGGGCCTACCAAGAGCTCCGCAAGCCCGCCCCGCCCCCAGTGGAGGCGGGAAAGGCCGAGGTCTACTTCATGCCCCAGGATGGGGAAAGGGCCAAGGCCCATCTCCTTGCCCTCATGGCCTCGGCCCAGGAAACCCTGGAGGGGGCCTTCTACGAATTTCGCGACCTAGAGATCGCAAAAGGCCTCCTCGCGGCCGGAAAGCGGGGGGTGAGGGTTCGGCTTTACGGGGAAAGCGACTACCGGGAGGACTTCCGCCGCTACCTGGTGGCGGCCTCCTTGGGGCAAGGGGAAGAGCCCCCTAAGGTGCCCCGCGCCCTCCTGCGGGAAAGGGTCAAGCCCCTTTCCCTAGACTGCGAGGAAATCGCCGGCATCCCCGTCTGCTACGACGAGCGGGAAGGCTTCATGCACCACAAGTTCCTGGTGGTGGACCGCAAGGCGGTGTGGACGGGAAGCGTGAACATGACCTGGAACGCCTTCGCCCGCAACAACGAAAACGCCCTCCTCCTCCCCTCCCCCACCCTGGCGGAAGGCTACGCCCAGGAGTTCCAGGCCCTTTATGGCGGCGCCAAGGAAGGCCTGGGCCGCCCCGTGGCCTTCGCCCTGGAGGGGGTGGAGGGAACCGCCTACTTTAGCCCTAAAGGGGGAAGGCTTGCCCAGGAAGCCATCCTAAGGGCCATTGGCGAGGCCCAAAGGGAGATCCTGGTGGCCGCCTTCGTCCTCACGGACCGCGAAATTGTGGAAGCCCTTCTAGGGGCAAAGGAACGGGGCCTTGCGGTGCGGGTGGTCCTGGAAGCCCGCAACCTGGGGGATAGCCGGGACGAAAGGCTCCTTGAGGGGGGTATCCCCGTGCGGAAGGACCCTAACCCCTACACCCTGCACCACAAGGTCATGGTCCTGGACGGGATCCACGTGATTACGGGAAGCTACAACTTCTCCTTCCGCGCCCGGGAGGTGAACAACGAAAACCTCCTGGTCCTAAGGAGCCCCACCCTGGCGGAGGCCTACCGAAAGGAGGTGGAAAGGCTTTGGGAAGCGGGCGACCCCCTTTAATCCTGGCCTCGGGTAGCCCCAGGCGCAGGGCCCTCCTCGAGGCCCTGGGCTACCCCCTTCGGGTGGTGGTCCCCGGGGTAGAGGAAGCGGACCTCGCGCTCCCCCCACCCGAGCTCGCCCTGGCCCTTGCCCGGCGCAAGGGGGAAAGCGTGGCGGGGGAATGGGTCCTGGCGGCGGACACCGTGGTGGACCTTGGGGGGAAGGTCTTGGGCAAGCCCAAGGACCCGGAGGAAAACCGCCTTTTCCTCAGGCTCCTTTCCGGGAGGAGCCACCGGGTGCACACCGCCATCTACCTCCGCACCCCGATGGACCTGGTCCTGGAGGTGCACACGGCCAGGGTGCGCTTCCGTCCCCTTTCGGAGGAGGAGATCGCCTGGTACGTGGAAAGCGGCGAGGGCCTGGACAAGGCGGGGGGCTACGGGGCCCAGGGGCTCGGCATGGCCCTTCTTTCGGGGGTGGAGGGGGACTTCTACACCGTGGTGGGCCTCCCCGTGTCCCGGCTCTTCGCCCTCCTTTGGGAAAGGGGGTTTAGGCCGTGAGCGAAACCGCCCTGCGCCGCCTTCTCCTCCTCGGCCTCCTCGCCTTGGGACTCGCCCTGGCCGCCCTCACCCGGCCCCTCGCCCCCAAGGTTTCCCTCCGGCTTTCCCCCCTCACCGCCCCCCTGCCCGCCCTAGGGCACCGGTTTGGGGAGAACCTCCGGGCGGGGGTTTCCGCCCTCCTAAACCGGGAAGACCTCTACCGGGAAAACCGCCTCCTCAAGGACCGGGTGGCGGCCTTGGAAGCGGAAAACCGCAGGCTTCGCCTGGAGGTGGAGCGCCTCTCCCGGGCCCTTAGGGTGCAAGCGGAGCAGGCCCCGGGGGTGGTGGCCGTGGCCCCCGTGGTGGGGGAAGACCTCTCGGGGCTCTACCGCCGCCTGGTGATCGGCCTTGGGGAACGGGACGGGATCCGGGTGGGCATGCCCGTCACCGCCCCCGAGGGGCTGGTGGGCCTGGTGGTGGAGGTGGAGGCCCACCGGGCCCTGGTGCGCACCCTTTTGGACCCGGAAAGCCAGGTGGGGGTGCGCCCCGAAGGGGCCCCCGGGCGGGGTGTGGCCCGCGGTGCCCCCCCGGACCGGCTCCTGGCCGAGTTTCCCCCCACGGTCCAGGTGGCCCCGGGGAACCTCCTCCTCACCGGGGCGCCCTTGGGCCTTTTCCCCGCGGGCATCCCCGTGGGCCGGGTGGAACGGGTGGAAAGGGTTCAGGGGGGGCTTAAGCTAAGGGCCTGGGCCAGGCCCTTGGTGGAGCTTTCCCTCCTGGAAGAGGTGATCGTCCTGAGGCCCTTATGACGGCGCTTTTAGCCCTTCTCCTCACCCTTTTTCTGGCCGGGCTCCTTTCCGCCCTCTGGCCCCAGGGGCTCATGGCCCCCGACCTCTTCCTGGTCCTTGCCCTTTGGTACGCCTGGGGCAGGCCCTACTACCTAGGGCTTCCCGTGGCCTTTCTCCTTGGGCTTCTCCAAGACCTCTTGGGGTATGGCCTCCTGGGCCTCCACGCCACGGGCCTCCTCCTCGCCGCTTACGCCTTCTACGCCGCAAGCCGGCGCCTGGTGGCGGGGGAAGGGCTGGGCGCCTCCTTCGCCTTCCTTTGGGCCTTTCTGGCCAAGTGGTTCGGCTACTTCCTGGTGGCCTACTGGCTTCGCCTGGACCTCCCCCCCCTCCTCCCCCTGGACCTTCTTCTGGAAGGCCTCTTCACCCTCCCCCTGGCCCTCCTGGCCCTTCGGCTAAAGGGTGCGCGTGCGCCATGACCTCGAGGCTTTACGCCCTCATGCTCTCCTTCCTGGTGGCCCTGGGCCTTTTGGGCCTTCGGGCTTGGCAACTCCAGGTGCTGGAGCACGAGAAGTACGCCCTGAAAAGCCAGGGGAACTACCTGAAGACCGAGGGTATCCCCGCCCCCCGAGGGCGGATCCTGGACCGGAAAGGGCGGGTCATCGCCCAGGACCGGCTGGTGGTGGACCTGGTCTACGAGGGGGGAGAGGTGGCCTTTAAGGAGCGGCTCCTCCCGCTTTTGGGCCTGAAGGAACTCCCCAAGGAACCCGGGGTGCTCAAGGCGGGGGTGCCCGAGCACCTCCTCCCCACCCTGGCGGAGCTCACCGCCGGGCAGAGGAACCTGAAGCTTGTAGAACGCATTGAACGCCACTACCCAAACCCCATCTCGGGACCCGTTTTGGGCTACGTCCTCCAGGCCAACGCCGAACAGGTGAAGCGGGGCTATAGCCCCGACGAGCAGGTGGGCCAGGCGGGCCTCGAGGCTGCCCTCGAGCCCTACCTGCGGGGCAAACGGGGCGTGAAGGCGGTGGAGGTGAACGTCCGGGGGGAACGTCTGCGGGAAACCATCCTGGAAGAGCCCACCCCCGGAAAGGACGTGGTCCTCACCCTGGACCTAGACCTGCAACGGGCGGCGGAAAGGGCGCTAGAGGAAGCCCTCGCGGACATCAATGCGGGCCGCAGGCTTAACGGCCTCCCCCCCGCCACCCGGGTCAAGGGGGCCATCGTGGCCCTGGACCCGAGAAGCGGGGAGATCCTGGCCATGGCCAGCGCCCCCTCCTTTGACCCCAACCTCTTCGCCAAGCGCCCCGTGCCCAAGGAGGTCCAGGACCTCCTACGGGACCCGGACCTGCCCCTCCTCAACCGCGCCCTCCAGCCCTACACCCCGGGCTCCACCTTCAAGCTCGCCACGAGCTACGCCCTCCTGGAGGAGGGCTACGTGAGCCCAAACACCCCCTACCGCTGTAGCCCCTACATCGTCTACGGGGGGCAGGTGCGCCGCAACTGGGCCAGCCGGGACATGGGGCCCATGACGGTACGGGAGGCCATCGCCTGGAGCTGCAACACCTGGTACTACCAGGCGGTGGCCCAGGACCCCTTGGGCTTTGTGGACCGCCTGGCGGCCCGGGCGCAGCTTCTCGGCCTTGGGGAGCCCACGGGGGTGGAGGTGGCGGAGAAGACGGGCCTCCTCCCAACCCGGGCCTGGAAGCGGGAGGCCTTGGGGGAGGCTTGGTACCCCGGGGAAACCCTTTCCGTGGCCATCGGCCAGGGTCCGGTCCTCGCCACCCCGGCCCAGATCGCCCGCATGCTGGCCACCCTGGCCAACGGGGGCAAGAAACCCCGACTGCACCTGGTGAAGCGCTTGGGCAAGGAGGAGGTAAGGCCCTCCTTGGCGCCGGTACCGGGGCGCTTCTTCGGCGTGCTCCAAGAGGGTTTGCGGAAGACCGTGACCGAGGGGACGGCGCGCCACGTGCTGGGAAGCTTCCCCGTCCCCACAGGGGGCAAAACGGGGACAGCGGAAACCCCCGGCAAGCGCCGGGGGCTGGAGCACGCCTGGTACATGGGGTATGGGCCCACGGACCCCCAAAGCCCCTACCCTCCCTTGGTGGTAGTGGCCTTCTTTGAAAACGGGGGGGAAGGGAGCCGGGTGGCCCTCCCAGCGGTGCGCAAGGTGATGGAGGCCTACTGGAAGGTGCCCGAGGAGGCCAAGGCCCCGTAAAATAGCCCCATGCGCCTCCGCGCCACGCCCAAGGCCCTCGCCCTCCGCCTGGACGGGGGGGAGAGCGCCGAGGACATAGCCCGGCTCACCCTCCCCGAGGGGCTTCCCCTGGAGGTGGAGGTGGCGGGGCCCGTGCCCCAAGAGGTCGTAGAGGCCCTCCTGGCCTTAGGCCGCCCCCTCACCCTCGTACCCGCCCGAAGCCACAAGGGCCTAAGCACCCTGGTGGTGAGCAAAACCCTAAGGGCCGGGGAGCGGGTGGAGCACCCCGGCACCGTCGTGGTCCTGGGGGACGTCAACCCAGGGGCCGAGGTGGTGGCGGGAGGGGACGTGATCGTGGTGGGGAAACTCCGGGGCCTCGCCCACGCCGGGGCAGGGGGGGATGAGGAGCGCTTCATCTTCGCCCTAAGCCTCGGCGCCAAGCAACTCCGCATCGGACCCCACCTGGCCCAGGCCCCCGAGGGGGAAGCGGCGGAGGGGCCCGAGCTCGCCCGGGTGGTGGAGGGGCGGATCGTGGTGGAGCCCTGGGCTAGAAGGCGATCCCCCCCGACTCCACCCCGTAGCGCTTGAGCACGAGGTAAATGACCCAACCCGTGAGGGCCACGTAGAGCCAGATGGGCACCAGGACCTTAGCCCAGCGCTTGTGGAGGGCGAACTCGCCCCTAATGGCCCGCCAGATAACGTAAAGGGCCAAAGGCCCGTTCAGGGTGGCCAAAAGGGTGTGGGTGATGAGGATAAAGTAGTAGACCCCCCGCCAAGCCTCCGGCCCCCCATAGGCCGTGGTGCCGTAAAGGCCCCACTTGGTGAGGTAAAAGACCAAAAACAAAGCCGCCAGCGCCGTGGCCGTGAGCATGGCCCGGTGGTGCCAAACCCGCTCACCCCGGCGGATGAGCCCTACCCCCACCAAAAGGGCAAGCCCGGAAAGAACGATGCTCCAGACAGCGAGAAGCCCCAAAAGCTCCTTCATTGGCCCTCCCCCAGGCGTTCGCTCAAAAGGCGCACCGCCTCGAGGCGGGCAGTGCGGGCGTAGCTGTAGCCCTTGAGGTAGTCTTCTTCCTGGCCCAAGAGCTGGTATAGCCGCAGGTAGGCCACCGCCAAGAGCCCATCCCGCTCCCGGCTTGGGGGAAGGCGGTGGAGGAGCTTGGCGATTTCCCGGAAGCGCCCCGCCTCCCGGGCCTCGAGGGGGGTCTCCCTCAGGGCCCGGGCTAGGTCGTGAAGGGCTTCCCCTAGCGGCATACCGGCCCAAAGTGTACCACAAGGCGCCCCTTAGGGGATGCGCCTAGAAGAACGGTTGCCAGCGGCGTCCACCGCTACCACCACCGCTCCCGAAGGGACCTCCACCAAAAAGGAAACCCTAGCTTCCTTGGGCAGGGAAAGCGGCGTGTACCGTCCTCCCACCTGCACCACCACCCGGTCCACCCGCACGTTGTCCTCCACCCGGCCATAAACCCGGTAGAGGCTCCCCTCCCGCTCCACCCGCTCCACCACGATCCGGGGCGGGGCGGCGTCCAGCACCAAGGGAACGCGCCGCTCCACCCGGTGGCCCAGGGCGTCCACCGCCTCCATCCTCAGTTCCACCTCCCCCGAGGTGGGGGCCTGTAGGCGGAAGCGGAAGCGCACGAGCCGCTTGCCCTTCTCCGCCTCCCCCAGCACCTCCGCCCCTTGCGCCCGCACGCTCGCCACCCCGGAGGGGTCAAAGGCGTAGCCCTCCACCACCAGGGCCTTGCCGGGGGCCACCGCTCCACCCAAGGGCTCCACCAGGCCGAGCTCCGGCGGGGCCCCATCGGGCCGAGCGCAACCGGCAAGGAAAAGCAAAAGAAGAAGGGGATGCCCACGCATCCCCTTCATGCTACCCTAGGGCTTAGAAGCGATAAGCGGCGCCCACGCGGAGCTTGAAGACCCACTCGGGCTGGGTAACCAATTCGTTGAGGCTATCGTAGCCGCTGCCCCCGGGGCACACAGTTCTCTCGGTCTTATTCCCGGAGTCATCCTCATGGACCCTCTTGAAGCAAGCGTTCAGGTAGTAATCCGCCCCCAGGTCCCCCACCAGGCTCAGGTTGGGCATGAGGGGGTAAGCGAGGCGCACACCGGCGCCGAAGCCAAACTGGTTGGTGGAAACAGATTCGCTCTTGGTGCCCGAAATCTTATTCTGCGGATCCGTATAGCCACCCGAGAAGAGGTTGTAGCGGATCCCGGCGTAAGGCGCCACCTCCACCGGCAGACCCAAGCCCGCCACCTTGTAGAGAACATCCAAGGAAAGGGTGATGTTTTGGCCCCACTCGGAGAGCTCGTTGGTCTTCTTGTAGTCACCCCAAGTCGTGCCTCCCCCAAGGTCATACCCATCGTCCCGCGCATCGCTCTGGGCGAAGCCCACGCCCAGCCGCACCCCCAAGGGAAGCCCAGGGGTAAAGTCCTCCGCCACCACAGCCAGTTGCCCGCCTAGGTTTCCGTAGAGGCCAGCACCAGCCTCCACGGAAAACTTCTGCGCCATGGCCGCCGTCAGGAGAGCCGCAAAAGCTACAACCACCGCTTTCTTCATCCTTCACCTCCATATAGAGGGTTTCCACCCTCGTGAAGATATGCTACGTTCTTCCCAAGAAAAAGTCAAGTCGTGTACAAGGCGTTTATGCGCACATACCCCTCGGTGAGGTCGCACCCGTAGGCCTCCGCCGCCCCTTCCCCCTCTCCCAGGTCCACCAGGACCTCCACCACCTCCTGGCGCATGGCCTGGCTCGCCCTCTCCCGGTCAAAGGGGAGGTCCCCGCCGGCGTACAGGGGGATACCTTGGAGGGAAATCCGCACCCGCAAGGGGTCAAACCGGGCCCCCGAGTTGCCGAGGGCGGCCAGGATGCGGCCCCAGTTGGGGTCGTTGCCGTAGAGGGCGCTTTTCCAAAGGAGGCTTCCCGCCACCGCCCTAGCCGCCCGCCTCGCCTCCTCCTCCGTGACCGCCCCCACCACCCGCACCACCAAAAGCTTCGTGGCCCCTTCCCCATCCCGGGCAATCCTCTTGGCAAGCTCCCGCGCCACCCCTTCCAAAGCCTGGAAGAGGGCTTCGGGCGGCACCTCCCCATAAGCCCCATTGGCCATGACCAGGGCCAGGTCGTTGGTGGAGGTGTCCCCGTCCACGGTCACCTGGTTGAAGGTGCGGTCCACGATGCCCCTCCAGGCCTCCCGCAAGGCCTCCTGGGGCACCCAGGCGTCCGTGACCAAAAAGGCCAGCATGGTGGCCATGTTGGGGTGGATCATCCCACTTCCCTTGGCGATGCCCACCACCCTGGCCCCCGCCACCTCGGCCTCCGCCACCTTGGGCACCAGGTCGGTGGTGAGGATGGCCTCGGCGAAGGGGTCGGCGTAAGGGGTGAGCTCTATTTGCGGCAGGCCCGCCGCGATCCGCTCCACGGGCAGGGGCACCCCGATCACCCCCGTGGAGGCGGTGAGCACCTCCTCGGGGGCAAGGCCCAGGCGGAAGGCGGCGAGCTCGGCCATCCGCGCGTCGTCCCGAAAGCCCCGCTCCCCCGTGGCGCAGTTGGCGTTGCCGGCGTTCACCACCACGGCCCGCAAGGGGGCTCCGGTGGCGTAAAGCCCCCGGCCCCGGTGGATGGAAGGGGCCGCGGCCCGGTTCTGGGTGGCGGCGTAGGCCCATTGGGCGGGAAGCCCTGAGACCAAAAGGGCCAGGTCCGGCTTGCCCGAAGGCTTGATGCCCGCCCGGGTAGCCCCGGCGCGGAAACCCCTGGGTAACCTCACGGCCATACGCCCTCCTTGGGCAAGGCGGTGTCCTCGGGTAGGCCCAGCATCAGGTTCAGGTTCTGCACCGCCTGCCCCGCCATGCCCTTCACCAGGTTGTCCAAGGCGGCGAAGACCAGGACGCGCCCAGTCCTTTCCTCGTAGAGGGGCTTGAGGTCCACCCGGTTGGCGCCATAGGTGCCCTTGGTCTCGGGAAGCCCCCCCAAAACCCGCACGAAGGGCTCCCCTAGGTAGAAGTCCCGGTAGAGGGCGTCCAGAGCCTCCTGGCTCCAGGTCCCCTCCACCTCCGCCTCCGCGGTGACCAAAATCCCCCGGGTCATGGGCACCAGGTGGGGGGTGAAGGAAAGGCGCACCTCCCGCCTGGGCCCGTGGGTGCGCACCCTCCGCCCTTGGGCCAGGAGGCGGCCCAGGTTCGCTTCCATCTCGGGGATGTGGCGGTGGGTGCCCCCTACCTTGTAGGGTTTCAGGTTCTCGTTCACCTCGGCGAAGAAGGTGCCCTCCCCCTCCCTGCCCGCCCCCGAAACCCCGCTTAAGCCCACCACGAAGGCACGCCGGAGAACCCCTTCCGCCGCCAAGGGAGCGAGGGCCAAGGTGGCGGCGGTGACGTAGCAGCCAGGGTTCGCCACCAGGCGGGCTTCCCTGAGCTCCTCCCGGTGGAGCTCGGGCAGGCCGTAGACCGCCTCCCGGAAGAGCTCGGGGCTTTGGTGGCGGATCCCGTACCAGGCCTCGTAGACCTCCGGGGGAAGGCGGTAGTCCCCGGAAAGGTCTATGACCCGCTTGCCCGCGCGAAGGGCCTCGGGGGTGATCCCCATGGCGAGGCCGTTGGGGAGGGCCAGAAACAGGACGTCCGCCCGCTCCAAGACCTCCTCTTGGGCAACGAAGGGCCTTTCGTCCCAAAGCTGGGGCCAGGCGGAAGAAAGGGGTCTACCCTCGTGCTTGCGGCTGGAAAAACCCACCAGTTCCACCCCAGGATGGCGCTTAAGCAGGCGGAGGAGCTCCGCCCCGCCATACCCCGAGGCGCCCAGGATCCCCACCCTTACCACGGCACCTCCAGAAGAACTTCCGGGAAGGCCAGGGGCGCCAGGCGCTCCCCGGGCTTAACCCAGATCTGCTCCCGGTAGTGGTCCTCCTCCGGGGTGCGGAAAACGAGGAGCCGGCTTCCCTGGAGGTCCTGGACCCAAACCTCGGGCACGCCCATACGGGCGTATAGGGGCACCTTTTTGCCTAAATCGTACTCCAAGGAAGCATCGGAAACCTCCAGGAGCAAAAGCACGTCCTCCGCCCCAGGAAGGCGCTCCCCATAGTCCCCCGGCCGCAGAAGGGCCAGGTCCGGCTCCAAATACACATCCGGAGCCAGGGCCAAGGGACCCTGAACCTGCACCAACGCTTCGGGAAAGCGCTCCACGAAGAGACGGTTCCAGCGGTTCAGAACGTAGGCGTGGCGTGGGCCGATGGGTGCCATCTGGTAAATCTCCCCCTCCAGAAGCTCCACCCCCCGCTCGGGCAGGGGAAGCTTCAGGAACTCCTCCAGGCTAAAGCGGTAAGGGCGGACCATACCCCTACTTTAGCAAGGTGAGGAGGACGGCTTTGGCGGTGTGGAGACGATTTTCCGCCTGGTCAAAGACGCGGCTTTTGGGGCCGTGCACGGCTTCCTCCGTGGTCTCCTCTCCGTAGTGGGCGGGGAGGCAGTGGAGGAAGATCCCTTCGGGGTGGAGGAGGGAGAGGAGTTCCCCGTTCACCTGGAAGCCACGGAAGTCCTTGAGGCGCTTTTCCCGCTCCGCCTCCTGGCCCATGCTGGTCCAGACGTCCGTGTAGAGGGCGTGGGCCCCAAAGGCGGCCTCCTTGGGGTCGTGGGTGAAGTAGGCCTTGGCCTTTTCCAGAAGGGCGGGATCGGGCTCGTAGCCCTTAGGGGTGGCCACCCGCACCCTTAGCCCCACCAGGGGCGCGACCTCCAGGAGGGAGTTTAAAACGTTGTTCCCGTCCCCCACCCAGGCCACCTCGAGGCCCTCCCACCCCCCAAAGACCTCCTTGAGGGTGAGGAGGTCCGCCAGGGCCTGCAGGGGATGGGCCCGGTCCGAAAGGGCGTTGATGACGGGGATGCGGGCATGGCGGGCCAGGGCCTCCACGGTCGCGTGCCGGTAGACCCGGGCGGCGATCCCCTCCACGAACCGCTCCAGGTTCTTGGCGATGTCCCTCACGGGCTCCCGCTCCCCGATACCCACCTGTTTCTGGTCCAGGTAAACCGCATGCCCCCCCAGGTGGAGCATGGCCACCTCGAGGGTGGTCCGGGTACGTAAGGAGGGCTTCTCAAAGAGGAGGGCCAGGACCTTCCCCTTTAGCTCCTCCCCCCGGTAGCGCTCCCGCTTAAGCCGCTCCGCCAAGGCGATCAGGTCCCGGATGGCCTGGGCACTGTAGCCGTAAAAGTCCAAAAGGTCCTTGGGCAGGGTCAGGGCGTCTCCCCCCATGAGGCCCTTAGGATACCCCGACCTTGCAAAGTTATGCAAGCGCCTAGGCCCGGGACCAGGGGACGTAGAGCACGGGAAGCTGGCTCACAAAGGGCTCGGCGTAGTCCACCCCCAGGTAGTTGCCAAAGTAGCGGCGCATGGCCTTGCGGGCCTCCACCCCCTTGGGCCCCACGGTCTCGCTCGCCGCCTCCCCGGAAAACTGGCTCCTGTAGGCCAAGACCGCCTGCTCCCACTGGTCTATGAAGGCGGAGATCTTCACCAGGAAGCTGGGGGTGAAGGGGTGGTTGCCCGGGTAGAAGAAAAACCTTTCCACCCGGTGAGGCTCCCCTTCCAAGGGGGCCTTCTTCAGGCCCGCCAGGTGGAGGGCGGCCACCACCAGGCGGCTTGCCGCCGTGTGGTCGGGGTGGCGGTCGGCCTCGAGGGGGGCGAAGAGGATGCGGGGCCTCAATTTCCTGAGCGCATCCGCCAGCTTCAGGCGCTGCTCGGGGGTGTCGGCAAGCCCCCCATCGGGAAGCCCCAGGTTCCCCCTAAAGTCCAGGCCCAGGATCCGGCTCGCCTCCGCCACCTCCTGGGCCCTTTCCTCCGGGGTGCCCTTGGTGCCCATCTCCCCCCGGGTGAGGTCCAAAATCCCCGTGGATAACCCTTCCGCCTTGGCCCTCGCCAAGGTCCCACCGCACCCGAGCTCCCCATCGTCGGGATGGGGGGCGATGACCAAAAGGTCAAGCATCCCTCACCTCCACCCGCTCCCCAAGCCGCCGCTCCGTACCCGCCTGGAGGCGCTTTAGGTTTTCCCGGTGGGTGAAGAAGATGAGAAGGGCCATGAGGGCCACGGTGCCCACCTCCCAAAGGGGCCGCCCCAAGGCCAAGGCCAGCACCAAGGCCGCCAACCCCCCGGTCATGCTCCCTGCGGAAACGTAGCGGGTGAGGAGCATCACGGAAAGCCCTATGGGCAGGGTCCAAAGGGCCAGCACCGGGTCCAGGAAAAGGAGGGTGCCGAAGCTGGTGGCCACGCCCTTTCCCCCCTGAAAGCCCAAGAACACGGAGTAGTTGTGCCCCAAAACCGCCGCCAAGGCCACACCCCCTAGCAAGGGCCCCTCTATGCCCACCGCCCGGGCGATAAGCACGGCAATGCCGCCCTTGAACACGTCAAAGAAGGCCACCACGAAGGCAGGGCCAGGCCCCAAGGCCCTAAGGACGTTGGTGGCCCCGATGTTCCCCGAACCCACCTTGCGGATGTCCACCCCGTAGGTGCGGGCCACCAGAACCCCAGCGGGGATGGAGCCGAAAAGATAAGCGAGGAAGAGGACCCAAAGCCAGTCCATGGGGTGGATTTTAACTGCTCGCCGAGGTGTAGCTCCTTAGGGCCAGGCGGAAGAAGCCCCGCGCCAGGAGGAAAAGGCCCAGGGCGATCCCGAGGGCTACCCAGGGCGCCCCCCTTCCCAAGGCGGCCTCCGCCGGCACCGTGGTAAGGAAGGCCACGGGTACCACGAAGGTGAAGAAGAAGCGGTAAAGGGCCGGATAGCTGGAGGCGGGAAAGCGCCCCGCTTCCAAAAGCCCCCGCAGGACCTCGGTCACGTTGTAAATCTTCACGAACCAGATGCTGGTGGTGGCGAGGAGGAACCAGAGGCTATAGAGCATGACCGCCCCCAAGAACCAGTAGAGGGCGAAGAGGAAGTAGTCCTGAAGCCCCAGGCCAAGCCGGCTTCCCCCAAAGAGGAGAAGCCCAAACCCCAGGAGGAAATCCCCAAGGCCCCATGGGGAGAAAACCCTTAAAGAGAGCCAAAACTGGGGGTCCAAAGGCTTTAGGAGGACGAAGTCCAAGGTGCCTTGCTGCACGTGCTCCACAATCTTGTTGAGGTTAGGGGCGAGGAGGGTGCTCCCAAGCCCCTGAAGGAGGGTGAAGGCGGCGAGGACCAAAAGGGCCTCCTCCCAGGCCCACCCCCCCGGCCGGTACCCCCCCTGGTAGAGGAGGAGGAGGCCGAAGAGGGCCCCGAGGAGGGTGAGGGCCGAGGAGAAAAGCCCCAGGAGGAAGTTCAGGCGGTACTCCATCTCCGCCGCCAAGGAAAGGCGCAAAAAGAGGAGGTAGACCCGCAGGTAGCGCACAAAGACCATTACACCACGTAGACTTAGAGGGTGCGCCTCGAGGCCGTCGTCCTCGCCCAAGACCTCACCAAGCACTTCCGCGTGGCCCTGAAGGAGGAAAGCCTCCTGGGTACCCTGCGCCACTTCCTCTTCCGCCAGTACCGCCTGGTGCGGGCGGTGGAGGGGGTGAGCTTCGCCATCCGGCGGGGGGAGGTGGTGGGCTTTTTGGGCCCCAACGGGGCGGGCAAGACCACCACCTTGAAGATGCTCACGGGGCTCCTCCACCCCACCCGTGGGGAGGCGTTGGTGGCGGGGCACGTGCCCTGGCGGCGGGAAAGGGCCTTCCTGAGGAAGATCACCCTGGTCATGGGCAACAAGCAACAGCTGATCTGGGACCTGCCCGCCATGGACACCCTCCGGCTCAACGCCGCCATCTACGAGGTCCCCGAGGGGGAGTTCCGGAAGCGGGTGGGGGAGCTGGCAGAGATGCTGGGGCTAGAGGGGAAGCTCCACCAGCCCGTGCGCAAGCTCTCCCTGGGGGAAAGGATGAAGGCGGAGCTTTTGGCCGCCCTCCTCCACCGCCCCGAGGTCCTCTTCCTGGACGAGCCCACCCTGGGCCTGGACGTGAACGCCCAGGTGGCGGTGCGGGAGTTCGTGCGGGCCTACAACGCCCGCTACGGGGCCACCATCCTCCTCACGAGCCACTACATGGCGGACATCGCCGCCCTTTGCGAAAGGGTCCTGGTCATCCACCATGGCAGGCTCCTCTACGACGGGGCCTTGGAGGGCCTTTTGGCCCGCTTCGCCCCCTACCGGGAGGTGCGGCTCGTCCTGGCCAAACCCCTTCCCCGGGAGGCCCTGAAGGCCTTCGGGGAGGTGCGGGAAGCGGAGGGGCGGGAGGCCAGGCTCCTCGTCCCCCGGGAGGGGCTCACGGAGCGGGTGGCCCTCATCCTGAAGGGGCTTCCCGTGGAGGACCTCGAGGTCAAGGAGCCCCCCCTGGAAGAGGTCATCGCCCGGGTCTTCCAAAGCCCCAAGGAGGTGGAGGGATGAGGAAGGCCTGGGCCCTCCTAGGGGTGTACCTCGCCTACATGCTGGAGTACCGGGCGGAGCTTTTCCTTTGGGCCCTGGCGGGGGCGCTTCCCCTGATCCTCCTTGGGGTCTGGACGGAAGCGGCGCGGCACGGGGATTTCCCCTTAGGCCCCGGGGAGTTCGCCCGCTACTTCCTCATGGTCTTCCTGGTGCGCCAGGCCACGGTGGTCTGGGTGGTGTGGGAGTTTGAGCGGGACGTGGTGGAAGGGAGGCTCTCCTTCCGCCTCCTTAGGCCCCTGGACCCCTTCTTTGACCACTTGGCGGCCCACGTGGCGGAAAGGCTCGCCCGGCTTCCCTTCGTGGTCCTCCTCACCCTCCTCTTCTTTCTCCTCTTCCCCGAGGCCCGCTTCCCACCCGAGCCTTTGTCCTTCCTCCTCGGGCTCCTCCTCACCGCCCTAGCCTTTTTGCTCCGCTACCTCATGCAGTACGCCATCGCCCTCCTCACCTTCTTCAGCGAGCGGGCCACGGCAGTGGAGGAGGTCTTCTTCCTCCTTTACCTTTTCCTTTCTGGAACCATCGCCCCCCTGGAGGTCTTCCCCGAACCCCTAAGGACCCTCGCCCTCCTCACCCCCTTCCCCTACCTGGTCTACCTCCCCGCCGCCCTCCTGGCGGGGCAGGAGGTGCGCCTCTTCCCGGGCCTTTGGGTGATGCTCCTTTGGGGGGTTTTCTTCTTCCTCCTCTGGCGCCTCCTCTGGCGGCTTGGGCTCAAGCACTACGCCGGCCACGGGGCATAATGGAGGCATGGCCACCCGGTACCGCTTCAGCGTGGAAGCGTTTGAGCGGGCCTTCCAGGGGGTGCCCCACGTGGAGCTCCTAAGGGGAGAGGTGTACCAGATGAGCCCCATGGGACCCAGGCACGTGGCCGCCGTGATGCGCTTGGACCACCAGCTGAAGGAAGCTTTGGCAGGCAAGGCCTTGGTGGCGGTTCAGTCTCCCTTGCGCCTCGCGGAGGACTCCGAGCCCGAGCCGGACCTCCTCATCCTCAAGCCCCCCTTGGAGCGCTACCAGGATCGCCTCCCCACCCCCGAGGACGTCCTCCTCCTGGTGGAGGTGGCGGACACCTCCTTGGAGTTTGACCGAGGGGTGAAGCTTCCCCTCTACGCCGAGGCGGGCATCCCCGAGGTGTGGCTCGTGAACCTGAAGGAGGGCCTCCTGGAGGTCCACCGCGACCCCCGGGTTGGGCGGTACCGGGAAATCCGCCTCCTCACCCCCGAAGAGGCGGTGAGCCCCCTGGCCTTTCCCGAGGTCAGGCTTCCTTGGGCGTAGGGGCCCGGGCGAAGAGGAGGGCGTAGGCGTAGCCGTCCGTGAGGGCCTTGAGGGAGGCCTCGAGGATGTTCTCGCTGGCCCCCACCGTGGCGAAACGCTCCTCCCCCCGCCGCATCTCGGTCATCACCCGCACCCCCGAGTTGGTGCCCGCTTCCTGGCCCGAGAGGATGCGCACCTTGTAGTCCGTGAGCTCCACCTCGGCGAGCTCCGGGTAAAACTGCAACACCGCCTTGCGGAAGGCCCGGTCCAGGGCGGAAACGGGGCCGAAAGGGCTCTCGGCGGCGGTGTGCTGGAGGCTCTCCCCCACCCGCACCCGCACCGTGGCCTCGGCCCAAGCGGTGTCCAGGCCCGAGCCGTGGACGAAGACGCTAAACCCCTCCACGCTAAAAGGCAGGGCCCCGCCCTTGAGCCGGTGGGCCAGGAGGTAGAAGCTCGCCTCCGCCCCCTCAAAGGCGTAGCCCTCGTACTCCAGGGCCTTCACCTCGTCCAAGAGGCGCTTGGCCTCCTCCTTGGAGAGGTCCACCCCGAGCTCCTGGAGCTTGGCGAGGAGGTTGGAGCGGCCCGAGACATCCGAGACCAGGAAGCGGCGGGTATTCCCCACCCACTCCGGGGGGATGTGCTCGTAGGTGCGGGGGTTTTTGAGGACAGCGGACACGTGCACCCCCGCCTTGTGGGCGAAGGCCGCCTCCCCCACGTAGGGGGCGCGGCGGTTCGGGGTGAGGTTGGCCCGCTCGTCCACGAAGTGAGAGAGCTCCTTTAGGCCCTTCAGCCTTTCCGGGGGAAGGGCGGGGATGCCGTACTTGAAGACCAGGGTGGGGAGGAAGCTCGTGAGGTTGAGGTTGCCGCACCGCTCCCCGTAGCCGTTGATGGTGCCCTGGGCGTGGGTAGCCCCGGCCCGCACCGCCGCCAGGGCGTTGGCCACGGCGAGCTCGGCGTCGTTGTGGGGATGGATGCCCACCCTAACCCCGGGAAAGCGCTCCACCACGGCCTTGGTGATGGCGTAGACCTCCTCGGGAAGGCTTCCCCCGTTGGTGTCGCAAAGGACCAGGGTGTCCGCTCCCCCCTCCCGGGCGGCCTCCAGGGTGGCGAGGGCGTAGGCGGGGTCCTCCTTGTAGCCGTCAAAGAAGTGCTCGGCATCGTAGATGACCCGCTTTCCCCTCCTGGCGAAGAAGGCCACCGTGTCCCGGATCATGTGGAGGTTTTCCTCCAAGGTGGTCTCCAGGGCCTCGAGGACATGCAGGGTCCAGCTCTTGCCGAAGAGGACCACCACCGGGGTTTCCGCCTCCAGGAGGGCGAGGACGGAGGGGTCCTCCTCCGGCACGAGCCCCTTGCGGCGGGTAGCCCCAAAGGCGGCGAGCCGGGCCGCCCCCAGGTCCACCCCCTTCATGCGGGCGAAGAACTCGGCGTCCTTGGGGTTGGAGCCGGGCCAGCCCCCCTCAATCACGTGGACGCCAAAGGCGGCAAGCCGCTTGGCGATGGCCACCTTATCGTCCACGGAGAGGCTTACCCCCTCCCCTTGGGTGCCGTCCCGGAGCGTGGTGTCCAGGATCTCCACCATGCCTAGACCCCGCGCTGGACCTCGGCGATGGAAGGGGGATGCCGGGTGGCCCGGCCCGAGACCAGCTTCCCGGCGGCGTCCAAGAAGGCCAAGGCGCTGGCCTCAATGATGTCCGGGGAAACCCCCACCCCCACCGCCTGGAGCTCACCCAGCCGGAGCCGCACCGTCACCTGGCCCAAGGCCTCGGTGCTCCCCGTGATGGCCTCCACCCGGTAGAGCTCCAGCTCGGGCCTGAGACCGATGGCCTCCTGGATGGCCTTGTACACGGCGTCCACCGGCCCATCCCCTGTGTGGGTGGCCACCCGCTCCCCCTCGGGGGTCCTCACCTTCACCGTGGCCGTGGGCAAGAGGCCCGAGCCCGAGAAGAACTGAACGTGTTCCAGGGTGAAGAAGTGGGAGGCGGGCTCGCGCTCGCTTTCCACCAGGGCCTGGAGCTCCTCGGCGGAAAGGGGACCCTTTTTCTCGGCGATCTCCTTGAAGCGGGCGAAGAGCTTCTTCAGCTCCTCCTCGGAGAGGTCCTTGTAGCCCAGATCCTCCAGGGCCTTCCTGAAGGCTGCCCGCCCCGAGTGCTTGCCCAGGACGATCACCGCGGGCCGGCGGCCGATGAGCTCGGCGTCCATGATCTCGTAGGTGGCCCGGTGCTTCAGGACGCCGTCCTGGTGGATGCCGGACTCGTGGGCGAAGGCGTTGTCCCCCACGATGGCCTTGTTGGGGGGGACGGGCATCCCCGTGTAGCGCTCCACCAGGCGGGAAACCCGGTAGATCTCCCGGGTGTTGATCTGGGTGTAGGCCTTGTACCAGTCCCGGCGCACGTAGAGCGCCATGACCACCTCCTCCAAGGAGGTGTTCCCCGCCCGCTCCCCAATGCCGTTGATGGTGCACTCCACCTGCCCCGCCCCGTTCTCCACGCCGGCCAGGGCGTTGGCCACGGCGAGGCCCAGGTCGTCGTGGGTGTGGGTGGAGATGATGACATCCCGCCCCCGCACCACCTCGTCGCGGATGCGGCGGATGAGGGCCCCGTACTCCCCAGGCGTGCCGTAGCCCGTGGTGTCGGGGATGTTGATGGTGGTGGCCCCCGCCTCTATGGCCACCTCGTAAAGCCGCTTCACGAAGTCCCAGTCCGCCCGCATCACGTCCTGGGCGGAAAACTCCACGTCGTCCACGTAGCGGCGGGCGTAGCGGACCATTTGGTCCGCCATCTCCAAGACCTCCTCCTCCGTCTTCTTCAGCATGTACTCCAGGTGGATCTTGGAGGCGGAGGTGAAGACGTGAATCCTTGGCTTTTCCGCCTTCTCCAAGGCCTTGGCCGCCTGGTCAATGTCCAGGGTGTGGGTGCGGGCCAAGGCGGCGATGATGGGGCCCTTTACCTCCGTGGCGATGCGCCGCACCGCCTCAAACTCCAAAGGCCCGGATACGGGAAAGCCCGCCTCAATGATGTCCACGTTGAGCCGGGCCAGGGCATGGGCGATTTCCAGCTTCTGGTCCAAGGAAAGCGCCACCCCTGGGCTCTGCTCGCCGTCCCTAAGCGTGGTGTCAAAGATTCGGATGTGCCGCTCCATCGTTCCCCCCTTTGCAGAAAAGGGCCCCCCAAGGGGGGCCCTTCGTTACCCGACTTCCTCCAATACCCTGGCCCTGAGGAAGGGCATCATGGCCCGAAGCCTCGCCCCCACCTCCTCAATGGGATGGGCCTTCCAGCGCTTGCGGTTGGCCTCGAGGACGGGCTGGCCCACCTGGTTCTCCAGCATCCATTCCCGGGCGAACTCCCCGGTCTGGATCTGCCGGAGGATTTCCCGCATGCGCCGCTTGGTCTCCTCCACCGGCACCGCCACCTCGCCCCGGGTGTAGTCCCCGTACTCGGCGGTGTTGGAGATGGAGTAGCGCATCCCGGCGAAGCCCGCCTCGTAGATGAGGTCCACGATGAGCTTCACCTCGTGCACGGTTTCAAAGTAGGCCATCTCCGGCGGGTACCCCGCCTCCACCAGGGTCTCAAACCCCGCCTGGATGAGCCGGGTAAGCCCCCCGCAGAGCACCGCCTGCTCCCCGAAGAGGTCGGTTTCCGTCTCGTCCTTGAAGGTGGTGGCGATGACCCCGGCCCGGGCAGCCCCGATGGCCTTGGCGTAGGCCAAGGCGGTGGGGAAGGCGCTCCCCGAGGCGTCCTGGTGCACCGCCACCAGGGCGGGCACCCCGCTCCCCCTTTGGTACTCGCTCCGGACCAGGTGGCCGGGCCCCTTGGGGGCCACCATCCAGACGTCCAGGTCCCGCCTGGGCTTGATCTGGCCGAAGTGGATGTTGAAGCCGTGGGCGAAGGCCAAAGCCGCCCCTTCCCTCAGGTTGGGCTCAATCTCCTCCCGGTAGACCCGCCCCTGGGCCTCGTCGGGGAGAAGGACCATGACCACGTCCGCCTCCCGCACCGCCTCGGCCACGGAAAGCACGCGGAGCCCCGCCGCCTCCGCCTTGGCGAAGCTCTTGGAACCGGGCCTCAGGCCTACCCGCACGTCCACCCCCGACTCCTTCAGGTTCAGGGCGTGGGCGTGCCCCTGGGAGCCGAAGCCCAAGACCGCTACCTTCTTGCCGAGGATGAAGCCTAGGTCCGCATCGTGCTCGTAGTAGATCTTCATACCGCCTCCCGTTTTTCCCTGACCTTAAGGGTCCTCTCGCCCCGGCTCATGGCCACGGCCCCGGTGCGCATGACCTCGAGGATCCCATAAGGCCTCAGGGCCTCAATAAAGGAATCCACCTTCTTGGAGTCGCCGGTGAGCTCCAGGATGAGGCTCTTCTGGGCCACGTCCACCACCCGGGCCCGGAAAGCCTCCTGGATGTCCTTCACCGCAAGCCGCTCCTCCACCCCGGCCACGTGGACCTTCACCAGGCAAAGCTCCCGCTCCACGTGGGGCTCGGAGTGGTCGGTGACCTTGAGCACCTCTATAAGCCGGTTCAGTTGCTTTTCCACCTGCTCCAGGGTGTGGTCATCCCCGGAAACCACCAGGCTTATGCGGGAAAGGCCGGGCATGTGGGTCGTCCCCACAGCCAGGCTTTCCAGGTTGAAGCCCCGGCGGGCGAACAGGCTTGTGATGCGGTTCAGAACCCGGGGATGGTCCTGCACCAGGACCGAGATCACGTGCCTCACGCCTCCACCTCCGCCTTCTCCTCGGGGTGCTCCAGGATCATGTCCTCGGCGGCACCCCCCGCAGGGATCATGGGGAAGACCCCTTCCTCGTGGTACACCTTAAACTCCGCCACCACGGGCCCATCGGCGTTCAGGACCGCCTCCACGCCCTTCCTCAGGTCCTCCTTCCGCTCCACCTTGATGCCCCGGATGCCGTAGGCCTCGGCCAGGCGGGCGAAGTCGGGGTTGGAGTCCGCCAGGTAGACCTCGGAGTAGCGCTTGGCGTGGAAGAGGTCCTGCCACTGGCGCACCATGCCCAGGTAGCCGTTATTCAGGATGACCACCTTGACGTCCAGGCCGTACTTCACCACCGTGGCCAGCTCCTGCAGGGTCATCTGGAAGGAACCGTCCCCGTCAAAGTCAATGACGAGCTCGTCCGGTCGGGCGAACTTGGCCCCGATGGCGAAGGGAAGCCCCACCCCCATGGTACCCAGGCCCCCCGAGGTGATAAAGCTCCGGGGCCGGGTCACGGGGAAGAACTGGGCGGCAAACATCTGGTGCTGCCCCACCCCCGTGGTGACGATGGCATTCCCCCCGGTGGCCTCAAAGAAGGCCCGGATCACCTCCTGGCTTTGCAGGTGGGGCTTGGGCTTCCAGCGCAAGGGGTAGCGGGTGCGCCACTCCTCCAGCTCCCGCCACCAGCCCGCAAGCTTCAGGGGCTTCGCCCCCTTGAGCATCTCCTTAAGGACAAGCCGGGCGTCCCCCACGATGGGGACGTGGGTGCGCACTACCTTGCCGATCTCCGCCGGGTCTATGTCCACGTGGATGATGGTGTGGGCGTGGGGAGCGAAGCGGGAAACCTTGCCCGTGACCCGGTCGTCAAAGCGAAGGCCGATGGCCAGGATCACGTCGGCGTGGTGGATGGCCCGGTTGGCGGCCACGGTGCCGTGCATTCCCGGCATCCCAAGCCACAGGGGATGGTTGCCGGGGAAGGCCCCGAGGCCCATCAGGGTGGTGATGACGGGCAGGCCGGTCTTCTCGGCGAAGGCGAGGAGCTCGGCGTGGGCGTGCTGGGCCCCACCCCCCACCATCAGGATGGGTCTTTCCGCCTTTTCCAGGGCGTCCAGGGCCCGCTCAATCTGCTTGGGGTGGCCCTTGGTGGTGGGCTTGTAGCCGGGCAGGTCCAGCTCCACGTCAAAGTCCCCCGTAAACTCGGCGAGCTGCACGTCCTTGGGAACGTCAATCAGGACGGGCCCCGGGCGCCCCGTGGCGGCGATGTGGAAGGCTTCCTTGACCACCCGGGGGAGATCGTTCACGTCCTGGACAAGGTAGTTGTGCTTGGTGATGGGCATGGTAACCCCGGTGACGTCCGCCTCCTGGAAGGCGTCCGTGCCGATGAGGGCCCGGGGAACGTTTCCGGTGATGGCCACCACCGGGGTGGAGTCCATGTAGGCGTCGGCGAGCCCCGTGACCAGGTTCAGCGCCCCGGGGCCACTGGTGGCCATGACCACCCCCACCCGGCCGCTCGCCCGGGCATAGGCCGTGGCCGCGTGCACCCCTCCCTGTTCGTGGCGCACCAGAATATGGCGGATCCTGCTGTCGTAGAGGGCATCGTAGGTGGGCATGATGGCCCCGCCCGGATGGCCGAAGATCACCTCCACCCCTTCCCGTTCCAGCGCCTTTAAGAGTGCCTCCGCTCCCTTCATCGCCCCCTCCTAAACCAAAACCCCCCGGTTTCCCGGGGGTTTGGATGCGCCTTAAAACCGCTACACCCTACCCCCCGCTGGCCCTACGATTAGGACCAGGGCTAGGGATAGGGCTAGAGCGAAGCGCATCTTGCCGCTAAGGATAGCCTGCCCCCCAAGGGGGTGTCAAGGGGCAAGCCGCCTGGCGATGGCGGCAAGGGCCACTTTGGCGTGTTCCCGGCCGTTTTCTATGAAAACCGAACGGGTTTCAGGGCCATAGGCGCAGGAACCCACGGCGAAAAGGCCCGGGATGGAGGTTTCAAACTCAGGGCTTAGGCGAGGCGTTTCCCCTTCGTAAGCCACCCCGGCTTCCCGGAGAAGGCGGTCCTCGGCCCGGTAGCCGATGAGGACCAGCACGAAGTCCGCCTCCAAAAACGCCCGCCCCGCGGGGCGCCTAAGCCAAAGGCCCTCAGGGGTTATGGCCTCCACCTCCGCCTCCATAAGGGCCGCTATGCTCCCCTCCTTTACCCGGTTTTCAAAGTCGGGAAGAAGCCAGTACTTGACGCTGGGGCGCACCCACCTCCCCCGGTGGACCAGGGTCACCCTCGCCCCAGCCCGGTAAAGCTCCAGGGCCGCCTCCACCGCCGAGTTGCTCCCCCCCACCACCGCCACCTTGCGGCCGAAAAAGGCCGCCCCTTCCTCGTAACGGTAAAGGACATGGGGCAGGTCCTCCCCGGGCACCCCAAGGCGGTTGGGGTTGCCGTAGTAGCCCGTGGCCAGGACCACGTAGCGGGCGAGAAAGGTCCTCTCCCCCCGCCCCTCCCGGGCGAAAACCTGGAAGGCCCCCTCCTGGCCCTGGATGCGCAAGACCTCGGTATAGGTGAGGACACCCAGGGCCTCCCGCTCCGCCACGCGCTGGTAGTAGAGGAGGGCCTCCTTGCGGGTGGGCTTGGGGCCGTGGGACACCAGAGGGTGTCCGCCGATTTCTATGTTCTTGCTCTCGGAGAAGAAGACCAGGTCCCGGGGAAAGCGGTAGATGGTCTCCGCCACCGTGCCCCTTTCCAAAACCAGGTGGGAAAGCCCAAGGCGCTTGGCCTCTATGGCAGCGGCAAGCCCCACGGGTCCAGCCCCCACCACCAACACGTCCACCATGCTCCCCAGTTTATGGGGTATAGTTCTTGCCCATGGAGTGGCTCGCTAACCCCGAGGTCTGGATCGCCCTCGTCACCCTCACGGTGCTGGAGGTGGTCCTGGGCGTGGACAACGTGATCTTCATCAGCATCCTGGCTTCCAAGCTTCCCAAGGAGGAGCAGGACCGGGCCCGGGTCCTGGGCCTAAGCCTGGCGGCGGTAACCCGCATCCTCTTCCTCCTCTCCATCGCCTGGATCATGGCGCTTAAGAAACCCCTCTTCGCCCTTATGGGCCACGAGGTCACGGGGAAGGACCTGGTCCTCATCGCCGGAGGGCTTTTCCTCATCTACAAGTCTGTGAAGGAAATCCACGAGAAGCTGGAAGGGGAACCGGGGCATGCCGTGAAGCGGGTGGCCCCGAGCTTCGCCAGCGTCATCGCCCAGGTCCTCCTATTGGACATCGTCTTTTCCATTGACTCCGTGATCACCGCCGTGGGCCTCACCCGCTATGTGCCCGTGATGGTGGCGGCCATCCTCATTTCCGTAGCCATCATGCTCCTGGCCTCCAAGGGGATCTACGCCTTCGTGAACGAACACCCCACGGTGAAGATGCTCGCCCTAAGCTTCCTCCTCCTCATCGGCTTCACCCTGGTGGCGGAAGGGAGCGGGGTCCACATCCCCAAGGGCTACATCTACTTCGCCATGGGCTTCGCCGTCTTCGTGGAGTGGCTAAACCTCAGGGCGGGGCTAAGGGGCAAGCCCGTGAAGCTCCACCAGCCCTACGAAGAGGAAGGGTAAAATCGGGCCGGAGGGTGGTCCTATGGAATACCGGATTGAGCGGGACACCATGGGCGAGGTGAAGGTGCCGGCGGACAAGTACTGGGGAGCCCAGACCCAGCGTTCCCTGGAGCACTTTAAGATTGGGGCCTGGCGCTTCCGCATGCCCCTAGAGGTCATAAGGGCCTACGGGATGCTAAAAAAGGCCGCCGCCAGAGCCAACTTGGAGCTGGGCGAACTCCCCGAGGAGATCGCCAAGGCCATCATCCAGGCGGCGGAGGAGGTGGTCCAGGGCAAGCTGGACGAGCACTTCCCCCTGGTGGTCTTCCAGACGGGTTCGGGCACCCAGACCAACATGAACGTGAACGAGGTCATCGCCAACCGGGCCTCGGAGATTCTGGGCAAGCCCCTGGGGAGCAAGTACGTCCACCCCAACGACCACGTGAACCGGGGCCAGAGCTCCAACGACACCTTCCCCACCGCCATGTACGTGGCCACGGCCCTGGCCCTCCACCAACGGCTTTACCCGGCGGCGGAAGCCCTCATCGCCACCTTTGAGGAGAAGGCCAAGGCCTTTGACAGCATCGTCAAAATCGGGCGCACCCACCTCATGGACGCCGTGCCCATCACCCTGGGGCAGGAAATCGGCAGCTGGGCCGCCCAGCTAAGGAACACCCTGGGGATGGTGAAGGAGGCGGAAAAGGGCCTCTACAACCTCGCCATCGGGGGCACCGCCGTGGGCACGGGCCTCAACGCCCACCCCCGCTTCGGCGAACTGGTGGCCCGGTACCTGGCGGAGGAGACGGCCCTTCCCTTCCGGGTGGCCCAGAACCGCTTCGCCGCTTTGGCCGCCCACGACGAGCTGGTCCACGCAATGGGGGCTTTGCGCACCCTGGCCGGGGCCCTCATGAAGATCGGGAACGATATCCGCTGGCTGGCCTCGGGGCCTTACGGGGGAATCGGGGAGATCTTCATCCCGGCCAATGAGCCCGGCTCCTCCATCATGCCCGGCAAGGTGAACCCTACCCAGGTGGAGGCCCTCACCATGGTGGTGGTGCGGGTCTATGGCAACGACCACGCCGTGGCCTTTGCCGGAAGCCAGGGGAACTTCCAGCTCAACGTCTACAAGCCGGTGATGGTGGATGCGGCCCTCGAGTCCATCAATCTCCTGGCAGACGCCATGGAGTCCTTCAACGAGCACCTGGCCAAGGGGATTGAGCCCAACCTGGAGCGGATTGAGGAGCACCTGCAGAAGAACCCCATGCTGGCCACCGCCCTGAACAAGGCCATCGGGTACGACAAGGCGGCGGAAATCGTGAAAAAGGCCATCAAGGAGAAAAAGTCCCTAAAACAGGCGGCCTTGGAGCTGGGCTATCTCACGGAAGAGGAATTTGACCGCATCGTGGTGCCCCTAAAGCTGGCCAAGCCCCACGAGGGCTAGGACGCTTTGTGAGAAGGCCCACCCCCTGAGGGGGGTGGGCGCTTTATAGTGGAGCTTGGGAGGTGAAGTATGCCGTATCCGTTTAAGCTACCCGAGCTCGGTTACCCCTATGCGGCCCTAGAGCCCCACATTGACGCCCAGACCATGGAGATCCACCACCAGAAGCACCACGGGGCCTACGTGAACAACCTCAACGCCGCCCTGGAGAAGTACCCCTACCTCCACGGCGTGGAGCTGGAGGTGCTCCTCCGCCACCTGGCCGCCCTGCCCCAGGACATCCAAATGGCGGTGCGCAACAACGGGGGCGGGCACCTGAACCATAGCCTTTTCTGGCAACTCCTGACCCCGGGTGGGGCCAAGGAGCCCGTGGGGGAGCTCAAGAAGGCCATTGACGAGCAACTGGGGGGCTTCCAGGCGCTAAAGGAAAAGCTCACCCAGGCGGCCATGGGCCGCTTCGGCTCGGGCTGGGCCTGGCTTGTCAAGGACCCCTTCGGCAAGCTCCACGTCCTCTCCACCCCCAACCAGGACAACCCCGTGATGGAGGGCTTCACCCCCATCGTGGGCATTGACGTCTGGGAGCACGCCTACTACCTGAAGTACCAAAACCGCCGGGCGGATTACCTCCAGGCCATCTGGAACGTGCTCAACTGGGACGTGGCGGAGGCTTTCTACAAGAAGGCCTAAGGGAGGTTGCGCTTCCAGGGGGCCGGAAGGCCCCCTTTACCCTTCCAAGAGGCGGGCCACTGCCTTTTCCAGAGCCGCCACCGCCTCCTTCACCCGCCAAGCCCCCTTGTCCCGGACGCCCGCAGGGTTGGAGATGGCCCGAAGCTCCGCCCCTTGGATGCCGAGGGCGAGGCAGGCCCGGGCGAAGGCTGCCCCTTCCATGTTCTCCAGGGCGGCGTTCCACCGGTGGGCCAAGGCCAGGGCTTCCTCGAGGCTTTCCGAAACCAGGTCCCGGGTGAGGCCGGTGACGACCCGAAGGCCCAGGCGCCGGGCCAGGTTCTGGGTGAGGCCCTTGTCCAGGGGAAAGCGGTTATAGAAGCGCTCCCCTTCCTGCTCCCAAGCGGAAAAGCCCAGGGCCTTTAGGCCCTCCCTTACGCCCAGGTCCGCCTCCACCTCCTCCCCCACCAGGACCAGATCCCCCGGGCGGAGGCCGCTACCCGGATAGGCCCCGGCGATGCCCAAGAGGAGGGCCTTTTCCACCTTGTGGGTGGCCGCCCAAAGGGCCAGGGTTAGGGCGGCATTCACCTTGCCGATGCCCGTTTCCAGGTAGACGAAGCCCCTTCCCCTAAGCCCCTTGCGCCCGAGGAAAGAGAAGGCCTCCCCTTCCAGGAAGGGGGCCTCGAGGGCCGTGGGGGAAAGGAGAAGCCACACTAATCCACCACCCGGAAGCCCAAGGCCTCCGCCCGCTCCACGAAGAACTGGATGTTCTCCGCCCTAACCTCCCCCCCGAGACTCTTGCGGTCAAAGGCCTCCTCCGCCGCCAGGATCATGGTTTCCGCCAGGCAGGCGGGCACCTGGTTGGGAGCGCCGAAGTGGAGGTCCAAGGTGGCCCACGCCTCCCCGGGAAGCCGCACCACCCCTCCGGGGATGACCCGCACCCCCGGCACCTCCCGCACGGAGGGGTGGACGTCCGGGGGCACCCCCTCGTCGTAGATCCAGGCCCCGGGCTTCACGTGCTCGGGGTAGATGACGGGGTTGGGGTCGCTGGTGGCGGTGAAGACGAGGTCCGCCTCCCGGATGGCCGCCACCTCGGTGCTTACCCGGATCTCCGGGGCTTCCCCTTTGCGCTCCAGGTTCTTCCTCAAGGTCTCCGCCGCCCGCCCAAGCCGTTCCAGGTCCCGCCCCACCAGGACAAGCCGGCCCACCAGGGGGGCGATCTGCCGGGCAATGCCGAAGGCCACCACCCCGTTGGCCCCCACCACGGCGGCGGTGGTGGCCTTTAGGTCCTTGCCGCTTTGGGCGAAGTGGGCGAGGATCTGGGGGATGGCCGCCTTTACCGTGCCCGCGGTGTAGGCGCCCCCGTTGGTCACCTCAATCCCCGGCACCGCTTCCTGTACCTTCTTCCCCTTCTCCCCCACCACGCTCCAAAAGGCCCCAAGACCCACCACCGTGGCCCCAAGCTCCCGGGCAAGCCTCGCCCCCTGGATGGCCCGCTTTACCGCCAGCTCCGGCTTCCCCTTGATCTGGTGGGGCAGAAGGGGAGCGGAGATCAGGTGGCAGAGCACCTCCCGCCCATCCGCCGTCTTGACCCCGCGCACCTCCCCCACCTTCATGGGGCGGAAGCGCTCCGCCAGCCATTCCATCCACCCCTGCCGCAGAAGCCCCAGGCGGACCAAAGGCCTAAGCCAGCGAAACCGGGGGCTTTGCCAGAAATCCTCCAGGGTGAGGGGGTGGATGAGGAAGGCGCAGACCACCTGCCGCTCCGAGGGAAGGGGCAAGGGGTTTCCCAGCTTAGGTTCGGTGCCCTCGAGGATCCGGCCCAAGTTTTCCTTGTAGCGCCAAAGGGCGAGGAGGAAAAGCCCCAAGGCGAGAAGCCTTTCCGCCCCGCCCCACCCCCCGGGGAACCCCGCCAAGAGGAGGCCCAAGGGAAGCCCCAAGGCCCCCAAGGAGGCGTAGCCCGTGAGGGCGTAAAGGGTAAGGCCCAAGGCCACGGGCACCATCCCCAAGGCGGGGGGCAAGGGAAGCCCCGCCACGATGCCCAAGAGGACCCCGGCCCCCTTGGCCCGAAGCGGCCAAGGGTCGCGGAGGAAAAGGGGGTAGAGGTGGCCCAGGTAGGCCGCTATCCCCAAAAGGAGAAGCTCCGCCAGGGAAAGCCCGAGGGCACGCCCCAAAAGAAGGGGCAAATACCCTTTCAAGAAATCCAGGACAAAGGCCAGGAGGGTAAGCCCCACGCCCAGGCGCCTAAAGGCGTTCTCTAGGCCTAAGGTGTAGGGGCTTGCCGTGCGCAGGTCCACCCCCCGCCGCCGGGCAAGCCAGTGGCCCAAAGGAAGCGCCCCCACCAGGTAGGCCAAGGGGAAGAGGAAAACGCTCATCGCAGGTAGTTTAGCCCGGCCACCGCCCCCCCGGTAAGGAGGAGGACGATAAGCCCCGCGCCTAAGACCCCCAAGGAGATGGCCAGGAGGGCGTAGCGCCGCCTAAGCCCGAGCACCACGGCGAGGACCGCCCCGCTCCAAGCCCCGGTGCCCGGAAGGGGCACGGCCACAAAGAGGAAAAGGCCTAGGGCCCCAAGCCGCTGGACCTGCTCTTCCCCTCTAAGCCGCACCCGGGCCTCGAGGGCCCGCCACAGCCGGGCGAAAAAGGGGTTGCGGGTGGCCAGGCCCACCGCCCAGGGCAGGAGCGCCAGGGCCACGGGAGCCACCAAGAGGTTGCCGAGAAGGCTTAAG